>CALDQI010000373.1:0-16041 GCA_937911635.1 uncultured Pseudomonadota bacterium
AACCCCCATACGGATTCCCGGCTTCTGTCTGATTCCCAACAACGGTCGTATCGATACGCAAGTTGGGTGCCCTATCCCATGTCTCAATGTGATCAAGACTTCTAAGATCGTCATACAACTCTCCAACTCGAATCTGAAGACCACCTATATCAACATCATTCGGCAGTGTGACCGTTACGACTTCACCGGGAGGGGCATAGGCTCCCAACGGTATCGCGCCTGTATAACTTGGGTCTACGCTAACGGTAATCGTTTCAGAAACGGCGGACGAATCTGGCGACCCCGGAAAGGTACTGGTCCAAGGATGCTCGGAAGGCCACTGATATGGACTCAGTGTACTGGCAACGTTGGCTGAGAGTCTAGCCTGTGGGTCATCTGCAGATACGGGTAAACTCGGTGTTTCTTCCAACAAACGCGTCAAAGCCTGATCCAGTTCGTCGTTTAGGTCTTGTTCCTGAGCGGCATCAAACAACGATGGCATCCGAGCAAACTGCGATGTGCTGAGTTCATCGCCCTCAATATATGCACACCAAAGTTGATTGGGAGGGGTCAGAGAATCAAATCCGATGGTCCCAGTCGATACATCTGGGACGCTGTTGATATTCCATTCAATCCCGGTGCCCTCCAAAATCATATCGCCAATAAAATCATCGGCGCTGTAACTGAGCCACCAATCGTAGTGCATCGCCGAACCAGCGATAACAATCCCGCCACCGTCTGAAACAAACTCTCGAAGTGCTTCAACATCGTCTGGTGAAACGTAGAGTGTACCCCACTCGTTCACTTGAACCACAGCCACATCCATACCGCCAAGTGCCTCTGCAGACCAGTCTTGAATCGACCATAGTCCATCCACCTCCACCACAGGTGTGACCGACACATCAAAACTGCTAGATTGTTCTAAAACTGTAGCGATTCGCTCATTGGCCACCAATACATTTATGGAACCTGATGATTGATTGGCAGTCCATTGAACGGCATTGGTTACGAGTGTATCAATTGAATCTTCCCCCAATAACGTCGACCGATCTTGACCACCGATAAAATCCTGACCGGAAAATGCGACCACCCTTCCATTTCCAAGACGGGAAGCCGACGCAAAAACACCACTGTCACCTGAAACAATAGGAAAGACATATGGATTGAGCCCCATGTTCAACGTCCCATTTGTATCTTCGGGCAACACTTGTTCCGTCGGAGAGGAGCCTACATTCTCGGTGAGCGTGATGTACGCTTGCTCCAGTTCAGTTAAACCGGTCTCCGAAAGCCCACATACATCCGGTGTTGTCTGTTGTTTTGTCGCTTGACAGCCCAAATAACCAAGAACCAATACAGCAATCATCTCACGCCTCCTTTACACAACTTCGTTCGACTGTGTCAGTAAAAAATGTACTCGTATTCCTCTGTTTTGTCTATCATTCGAACGAAATTCACGAATATGTTCCTGTGCAAATCGCGATCAACCAGTCGGTACTTCAAGGTAATTTACTAGATGAAATAGAGTACAACAGCCATTTTATCACAACAGTGAATTGTGATGGATGTGTTGGCTATGTCACCAGTACTCTATAAGTGAGATTGTACAATCCTGAAGAGTATCGAAAATTCATGAGTACACCTAGTTTTAAACACTGAAACAAACAATCGTCCACCCCCTACAACAATATGTTGCACGACCTCATACCTAGCACTATCATTCATACGTCGCACTCGATAAATCAAGAGAACTTCATCACTTCTATTCAGACAAGATGACCGCGTGATTATCACTCTTGAAGTACTGTCGAAAAGGGCAGGAATGACCCACTTCGGTTATTATATAAAGTATACATCAAACCTTCTTGAGGAAAATCATGCTTACAAGGCATATCATGGACGCTCTAAGCAGTTCTGATTTATCCAAAGAACAAGAGCAACAGTTTATAGATCTACTGTTGAGCATAAAGGACAACCCGTTGCTACTGTCCGAGTTCTCGGCAACAGACGTCGATATCCTACGAGGAAACATCCACTCAGCCGGTAGCGACAACGATACATTCCTAAATCTCGACATCAGTATCGACGAAGGCGACAGTCTAATTACCGACCAAAACACCTACGAAGGCCTAGAGTTTAACATAATTGAAGAAATCGTTGACTTGAGTACAGATACCTATGGACCTTCAATCCTAGACTCAGATGAAGACGCATTGGACGACTCACCAACCGGTGCATTCCCCATACCGAGAAATCGTCGTACTGCTAAGAAACTTGGGCGGTATATTGATCTTGGGATTCTTGGACAAGGTGGCATGGGAGAAGTTCGCAAAGTTCATGATGAAGAACTCAAAAGAAATTTAGCGATGAAAATCATTCATTCTTCGATGTTATCAAGTCGAAATGCACTGAGTCGATTTACTGAGGAGGCCCAGGTCGGGGCACAACTACAACATCCCAACATCATCCCCATTCATGAGTTCGGTGAACTCCCTGATGGTCGACTGTACTTTACGATGACCCAAATAAAAGGAAGAGAGTTTACAGACTTTATTCGAAATGTACATGAAGCCTCGGATGAAGACAGTTGGAACATCAGTAACGATGGAACCACCTTTCGACAGCTCATTCAAATCTTTCATAAGATTTGTGAGACGATGGCGTATGCTCATTCTGTAGGTGTCGTTCACAGAGATTTAAAACCCGAGAATGTCATGATCGGGAGTTTTGGTGAAGTTTTGGTTGTAGATTGGGGGATCGCAAAAGTATACGGTTCTGAAGAAACAATAGATCTAGACGAAGAAGATATGCTTCACACGGGTCGTTCTGAACAGAACCACATGAACACACGAATGGGCATCATCGCAGGAACACCCTCGTATATGTCACCCGAACAGGCTGAGGGACGGATTGATCTACTGGGACCTTCGTCAGACATCTACACACTTGGAGCAATCTTATATGAGATATTGTCTGGTCGACCACCCTACAACGGTACCTCGGCATTAGAAATTGTTGAAAAGGTAAAAAGTACGCCACCACCCTCTTTACTGACAACCAACTCTACAGCGACAATACTGAACTTTCAAGACGCCGAGCCTCTCGATGAACATCAAGGAAAAGCCCCTCTTCCTTTGATAGAAATGTGTCAACGAGCGATGCAACGAGAGATTGAAAACCGTTACTTGACAGCATCAGAGTTCGCAAATGAAATCTTCAATTGGTTGGAGGGAGCCCAAAAACGAGACAAAGCACTAAACGAATACAATACAGCAATGGAACTGCTCGAACAAGCGGAGCAACTAGAACAAGAGTACGAAGTCAAATGGAACACTGCGAATGAACTGATTCAAAGCCATGGATTTACCTCATCGAAGAATTGGATCCAATGGGAACAAGCCAATCAGACAATCCTACAAGCGCAGGCTTTGCGACAAGAATACCGGAGCGCCATTCAAGGGGTCTTAATTTATGACTCCGAATTAGAAGAAGCCAACGAAGCCATGTCGGAACTGCTCATCAAGGATATCGTTCAGGCGGTCGCTTTTGGAGAGCCTCGTCAAAGAGAGTCTTTGGAACGAGAGCTCACGAAACATTTGCAACACTTACCGAAACATACACAACAGAGATTTTTAGACCAAGTTGAAAAGGAACGCAAAGATGACATTTTATTGATTCGCGCAAGACGCGGAACAATGGTGGGTCGAAAAAAGATGCGCACTCAAATCATCCATACTCTACAAGGGTCTTCACGACTGGTCTCTTTAATCGGGACTGCCGGTGTGGGTAAAAGTCGACTCGCTCTAGAAGTCATCCACGAACTACAGACCACAGAGGACCACACCTACTTTTGTGATTTAACCCAAGCAAACTCGGAGATTGGGGTCGCTCTATTTGTCGCGAAATCAATGAACATCAAACTAAGAAACATCGACCCAATTGGTCAATTGGGTGAACTATTTGCCCAACAAAAGACCATCTTGGTGTTGGACAACCTTGAACAAGTACTCGATGGTGCAGGTAAAGTTCTTCGTCGATGGATGACACAGGCCGATACACTTCGAATCATCGCAACAAGTCGTATGAAACTCCGAATAGAATCCGAACTCAGCTTTTCAGTTCAGCCCTTGAGTATTTTGGAAAGTATGGAATTGTTTACAAAACGAGGACAACAGGTCAAAGCCAGTTTCGCATTACAAGAATCCACACGTGAAACCATCGGTCGATTGGTCAATCAATTGGACCATCTTCCATTGGCCATCGAATTGGCAGCTGCACGATTAAACATATTTAATGTAGATGAAATTGAACTACGTCTCAAAGAACGATTCGATTTGCTTCGTTCACGTAGTAGCGGTACACAACCACTACATGCAGCTTTGGATTGGTCATGGGACTTACTTAAACCATGGGCAAAAGCAGCTCTATCTCAAACGAGTGTCTTCAGAGGAGGCTTTGAAATCAACGCCGCCGAACAGATTCTTGATTCCGGATCTTGGAAAGACGCGCCTCCTGTATTTGATTTATTGCAAGATTTATGCGACGACTCTTTGTTGATTGAAAATCGAAATGCAGATGGAGAAATCAGATTTGGATTGTTGGAATCCATTCGACAATATGCAAATGAGCAACTGCTTGATCAAGACAGTGTTGGGCACGATTTATCAGGTCCAGTAGCTCGAATTGAAACGCAACAACGCCACGCCATCTACTATTCTCAGTTTGGAAACAAATCATTCTTAGACATGTTGGACAATAGTGAAATTAAAAATCAATGGAATCATTTTTTCGAGGAACTTGAAAACTTTATCATTGGTATTGAGTATGGTCGTGGTAATTATGCCTCCAATTGTTGTATGGCAGCACTCAAGATATTGAGCATGAAAGGCCCTGTATCTCTTGGGGTTGACCTTGCTGGAAGTGTACTGGTCCGCAGAGATACATCAGACAGAGCCAAGCGCCAGCTACAAACCGCACAAAGAAGGTTTTTACGAATCAGTGGTCGGATGGAAGAAGCCAGAAGTACGGGTGGACAAAATCAAGAACAACGCATGGTTTCAATAAACCCACTACCAAACGATGAAGATGAAAAGACAGAATCCCTCAGGTCTCAGACAAATAAAGACAGTCATACACAGCCGGATTCAAAAGAACACCATCGAGATTTTTCACAACAACAACAACAACAACAACCGATAGAGTCTATCCAACTCGAAGCAGACGACCTTCTGGAACAAGGAAACCTTGAAGAAGCAGAATCCTCTTTCGATGAAGCGTTGGTTTATTATCGAAAGGCATCTGGTCTATATCAGCAGATTGACAATCAGAGCGGTCTGGTTGAATCCTTGCAAAAGATGGCCAACGTATTCCGAAACCAAGGACTCAACAACGAAGCCTTGGAACACTTAAACAAAGCTCTCCAGATTTCTAAACTGCAGGGCTTCAATTCGATAAAGGCAACCATCTATTCAGATTTGGGAACGGTATACAATGCACAATCTTTATATGACAAAGCATTAGAGGTATTCCAGAAGGCATTGGATGTGAACGACCTATTGAACGATCAATTTCTCAAATCAAGCATTTTAGGAAGAGTGGGAACGGTGTATATTAATTTGGGTCAGATGAAGAATGCTTTGGCCTTTTCCAATGAGGGACTTGAAATCGCTCAAGACATTGGAGATATACGATCTGAAGGACGACATCTAGGAGCGCTTGGCAGGATTTATCAGGACTTTGGTCAAAATGAAAAGGCCATTCAGTGTATTCAACAGGCAATTGAGATTACTCGAACCATTGGAAATAGAAGGGCTGAAGAGGTCAACCTTGGAAGACTAGGGTATGCCTATAGCGAATCTGGTCAGTATGAAGAAGCATTCAAGTCTCACCAAGCCGCACTTCAGATTTCTAAGGAAATTGGAACCAAAGGAAGTGAAGGTGTTCATCTTGGAAATTTAGGGTTGATTTATTGCATGTTGGGGCAACCAGAAGACGGCCTCCGATGTCAAAAGGCAGCACTTAGGATCGCTAGAGAGCGCGGAAACAAAGGAAGTGAGGGAGTATTGCTCGGAAACTTGGGCGATACCCTTTTTCGATTGGGTAGAGTAGAAGAATCCAAGACATGTTTGCTTCAAGCGATTCCAATCTGTGAAGAACTCTTTCCACTTGCAGCAGGTGCATATCAAGGCTCTCTAGCACTGATACTCGCCACTCAAGGCGACCTAGAATCTGCTATGACCTCCTTATACAAAGGTGAATCACTGATTGAGCCGTTCCCTTCTGAACATGGTAAATTCCTTTGTAAAAAGGCAACCGTCCATCATATTGCGAACCAGTACAAAGAGGCACACAAAGCATTTGAGCAAGCAAGGACAATTGCATCAGAACTCAGTGTCACCGACAATTCTGAATTGGGACTGGCCATCGGAAAGATATCAGTGCTTCTCTCTGTCGAACCCGCTCCATTGAAACAATCTCTATCAAAGAATAGCGAGACAGAGACTGTAAATACAGTTGACAAGGAATACCTAAAAATATTGGCTGATGAGCTGATTGAACAGGGTAATCTGGAGGAAGCCGAATCCAAATACCAACAGGCGCTCGAACTCTATTACCAAGCATTGGATTGTTACAAAAGGAGTGACCATGCGAAAGGAATCATTGAAGTACATCTAAAAATCGGGAAGATCCATCAACATCAAGCAGATTTTGATTCAGCCCAACAACGATACCAACGGGCTTTACAGCTGTCTAAAGAGCAGAATTTTTTATTACTTCACACCGATGCCCTCAACGAGTTGGGAGAGATTCAGGGAGCAACTGGGAATTACCACTCTGCCTTAGAATATTTCATGGAATCTTTAAAAGGTGCTCAATATCTTCAAGATCTTTTCAGAGAGGAAACAATCCTTGGCAATATTGGAATGGTCTACAGAAATCTTGGGGAGTATACAGAGGCCATTGTGTACTTAGAGCAGGCAATAGAATTAGCCAAAACAATTGGAAACAAGAGAAATAAAGGAATCAATTTTGCGAGTCTGGGAACGATATATCTAGAAATGGGACAGATTGAAAAGGCTATATCTCATCACGAAACATCGATACAAATCGCAAAAGAAGTTGGAGACAAACGGGTTGAAGGAAGTCAATACGGAAATTTGGCAAATATTTATAAATCCCTAGGAAAATTAGACGAAGCAGTTTCGCAGTACAGGATGTGTCTACAGATATCTATAGAGATTGGTAACAAACGAATCCAAGGGATTAATCTTGGCAATCTTGGAGACCTTTATTGTCAAATGGAACAATGGAGAGCTGCAGAGGAACACCTTCAAAACGCTGTCGAGATGTGTAAAACGATTGTTCCGAATGCAGCAGGCGCTTTTCTTGGATCCCTGGCTTGGGTCTATGCTCAACAATCAAAGATGACAGAGGCTCTTCAAACCCTAAGTGATGGCGAAACCCTCGTCAACAATCATCCATTTGAATACGGAAAATTCCTCTGCAAAAAGTCCAACATACTCCGGATGGCAAATCATCTCCAAGAATCTGCACTGGCTTTTGAACAGGCCAAAAGAATTGCCAAAGAACTACAAACAGACGTGGAATCTGAACTTAGCACAGCCATTGCTGAAACTGAAAGATTTCTTTCCTCCTCTGAGTTGAACTCAAGCAACCTCCTACAAGACCCCTCCTCTATTTCACAGCGACTCAATGAAGATACTATCGAGGATATCCGAATCGAAGCCGATGCTCTTTTAGAGCAAGGGAATCTAGAAGAAGCCGAATCTTTATATGAAAAGGCTTTGGATGTATACACTCAAGCGTTGGCTATGTATACTAAAATCGGAAGTTCAAAAGGAATGGTGGAAACCAACTTTAAGATTGTTCAAGTATATCGAAAACAAGGTCAATATGACAAAGCATCCGCCCTTTGTATGACCTCACTCCAGATTGCTGAAAAGAATCGACTGGTTTCACTGAAAGTGGATTGTCTCTCGGAAATGGGTGTAATCGAAAGTCTTCGTGGGAATAACACTTCAGCGATGGAGTATTACCAACAGGCTTCCCACTTCGCACAGAAAATCGGGAACAAATTTCAAGAGAAAACAAATTACATAAGTTTGGGTCTCTTGTATCAAGACGTCGGAGACTCACACAAAGCCATTCAAGTATTCACTGAAGCCATCAACATCGCCAAAGAATTGGGGGACAAACTAGGCGAATCCATCACATATGGAAATCTTGGAAATGTATACAAAGCAACCGGAGATTATCCTGAGGCAATGAAACAGTATACAATGGCTCTCGATATTGCCAAAGAGATTGGAAACAAAAGAACTGCATGTGCAAACCTTGGAAACATCGCCAACCTTCATCAAGATCTTGGAAATACTACACATGCCATCGAGTTCTATCAACAGGCCCGAAACCTCTCCGTAGAAATTGGAGACAAACAAACTGAATCCGTCCAACTCGGTAACCTTGGAGTTGCTTACAGCAATCTCGAAAAATACGACGAAGCCGTTTATTGTTATAAAAAGTCAATTCAACTCACTCGAGAAACTGGAAACAAACTAAATGAAGGTATTCAACACGGGAATCTTGGGGACCTTCTCATCAAAATTGAACAACTGGAAGAAGCGGAGCAGTACCTTAAAGAAGCGGTTGAGATCTGTACCCCAATATTCGCACCGGCTGCTGGTGCATTTATGGGCTCATTAGCCTGGGTATATTCTCAACAATCAAAGATGGACGATGCTCAACACCTTTTAGAACGTGCAGAAGGCATGGTACAGAGAATTCCATTGGAGTATGGGAAATTCCTGTGTAAAAAGTCGAAGATATTGCATCTTTTGAATCAGCCAAAAGGTGCACAAAGCGCCATTGATCAGGCTAAACTCATAGCCAAAGAGTTGAATGCCTCACCCGACTCTGAACTTTGCAAAGCCGCTGTGCTCACAACCACATTCCTATCTACTCGAATTCCACCATCGAATTCCACTCACAATATACATTTGACAGAGGACCAAATCGAAGATCTTGAACTCGATGCCGACGACCTATTGGAACAAGGAAACATTGAAGAAGCCGAATCTTTTTACGAAAAGGCGATGTCCCTCTACACAAACGCATTGAACATCTATACTCAGATTGATAAGGTTAGCGGCATGATTAAAACCAATCTGATGATTGGAAACGTGTATACAGCTCAAGGTGAATATCTTGTCGCTAAGGTAAGATACGAACGATGCTTAGAGTTATCAAAGGAACACCATTTATTCCTACTTCACGCAGATTCTCTAAATCAACTCGCTGGTATCCAAAGGATACTTGAAGAATACCCTTCGGCCTTAGAAAACTATCAGGAAGCGTTGAAAATTGTTCGAGTGTCGGAGGATTCTTTCCGAGAAGGGAGTATTTTGGGGAGCCTTGGATTGCTTTATGAGAGCCTGACAGAATATTCCAATGCCATCGACTGTTTCCAAAAGGCCATTCGAATTACTCAACAGATTGGGGATAAACGAACTGAAGGCATCCATCTTGGGAACCTAGGGACGATTTACAAAAAGATTGGGCAATACGAAAAGGGTGCAGCGATTTACATCCAAGCCGAAGAGATTGCAAGAGAAATCAATGACAAACGTTCATTGGGCATTCACCTCGGCAACCTAGGGAATCTCTATTACTTCTTAGAGAAATATGAGGACGCCATTAAATATCTTGAACAGGGGGTTGAAATTGCACATGAATTGGGCAATAAACGCTCAGAGGCAATTCACCTTGGAAATTTGGGAATTGTTCTGGGTGATGTACAAAAATGGAAAGAGGCACATACACATCTCACGGCATCGATCAACCTGTGTAAAAACGTATTCCCAACTGCCGGTGGGGCATTCTCTGCTTATCTAGCAGTGATTCTGGCTCATCAACAAAATTTTGAAGAGGCTATTAAACACATCGAGTATGGGGAATCCATAGTAAAAGACTCTCCCCTTCTGCTGAGTCATTTTCTCTGCAACAAAGCGAAAGTACTTCACCTTTCGAATCAAACGACTCTTGCTAGTGAGTCTTTGACCCAAGCGCAGCGAATAGCCAAAGAGATTCAAACAGGACAACATTCTGAGTTGTCACAGATTATCCTCAAGACTGAACAGTTCATCTCTATGTCAAGCAATCCAAATGAGACGTACATAGAGTAGAAAACATAGGTCCAGACTCGGCTGTAAAAAGTATTTCAATGTGTAAGAGTACCCAAAGATACTGCCATCTAGGGCTGGCTCACCGTCATTACAAACTATGCGCTAAGGATGTGTAACTGTACGATTGTGAATCGTCTGATGCACTGCCTCCAGACGGCACATAAGAGGTGCCACCCCCGCGATAGCCCCAGCCATCATGGGTCGTATACCTACCTACGGACCAATCAAAATAAGCACCACTAATCGCACCATTCCCCAATGCTGTATACACTCCCTCTATATTCCCATTTGAATAGAACACTGTGTAAGAGAGATTGTTCATATTTGTTCCTCCATTGGTGAAGTAAAAGTACATCCCATCCCAAGCAAAGGTTCCAGAGTAGCAAGAGTTGGTACAAACATCTATCGTTGAAGGCGAAATGGAAATGCTTTGATCAAACGTCAACTGAGCACTGCCTGCTGTTGTATTGTAGATACGTATCTCAGAACCTGTAAAACACATGAACTGGTCTGCAGAGCTAGACAACAGATTGCAATCCCCACTGTATCCATCCATAAACTCAACTGGTTGAAAGGTTCCAATGGTTCCTGTCGAATCCATCGTTGCAACATACAAATCGCTTGAGGCTCTAGAGATATTGCACCACGTTCCGATCGACGTAAATATCAGCTCGGTCTTTGGGGTATGCACCATCCGTTTGTAATCGGGAGAGCCGTAGGTTGGCGAAGTACTGTAGCCCGTCGTTGCACCGTGCACCCAGTACCCCGAACCACACATATGTCCAGTAACCATGGTATCACTAGGACCATGCCAGATCGAGTTCACCAGATTATTTGGGTAGTAGTAGGTAAACTCAATATTGTTGAATACCGTACTTGGATCTGGAGTTCCAGTCAGAACAGCATGTTGTCCACCCGCCGTCTGAACGACAATGGCGGTACTAGATGATGCGGTTGTGGAACCGTCAGAGGCCAGTACTTCACAAGTTAAATCCCCTGCCTGAACCAGACTAGCGGGTAAGATGTCGGTACTTGTACTTTGGGTTGTCGTCTGTACAATTGTTTGGTTTGTATCCATCCATGTATATGTATAGACAATGGCATCCCCATCTGGGTCTATACTGGGTGTGTCTACGGAGCAAGTTACAGCATCAATCTGTTCTACAGGTTGAGTGGGTGACATAGAAATACCAGGTGCTGTTGGAGCTCTATTGAGTAGTACAACAGAGTCTGTATCCTGAGTATATGCGCCCTGAGAATCGGTAACCGATGCTGTACACACAACGGTATCCATCGGAGCCACCTGTGCCGTCGTTAAGTCGAAGGTGTCAATATACTCAAGTGACACTCCTTGCACAGACCACTCATAACTAGGTGTGAGGGTTTCATCTGGATCAGTGACTGTAGCTGAACACAGTAGAATGGAATCATTGTACAACCCATCGTTGCTGGATATGGTGTTCATCACAATGGTTGGTGGTGTATTGTCAATACTCACCGATGCTGTATCCGATGTTTGATTTCCATCGCTGTCGACTGCAGTTGCTGTACATACGATAGTCTCTCCTACATTGCTGTCTATAGCAGACACCGTATAACTAGGTCCATTTGCTATCGAATTACCACCAATGCTCCACGCATAATTCGGAGCGATCGCACCATCTTCAGAGTCCATGAAGGTCGCTGCGCAGGTTAATTGAGTACCCGTTGTGACTGCTGTATTCGGTATAATTGAGATAGATGTTGATACTGGAGGCGTATTGTCCACTGTAATACTGGTGGTCGATGAAACACTCGCACCGTTGTTGTCCACAGCGGTTGCGGTACACGTGATGGTATCCAACCCACTCACAAAACTAGGATTGAGCTGCCACGTGGTCCCTGAGCTGATTGACCCTGAACTAGAGGTCCATGTATACAACGGCGTTAATGAACCATCATCCAAATCCGTAGCCGTCGCAAAACATGTCAACAAATCATTTGGGTTCACTCCACTACTCGGTGAAATTGTTGCTGTACCGATCGTAGGTTCTGTATTGCTGACGATGATGGTTTGCTCAACGTAGTTACCATCTTGATACCCATCATTTGGAGTCGATCGAACAGTCCAGACTTCTCCCACTTGCAATTCAGTAGCATTTATCGTCGTTCCGATAAAAGAGGTCAACACTCCATCTTCATACCATTCAATTGTGGTGTTAACATTTTGACCATCGGCATCGGTAGTCGAAACCGTCGCACTCAAATTACTAGTTGAATACACTGGATCTGGAGATAGAACGAGAGAGTCTACAACAGGCAATGTGTTCACACGAAATGAGATTAAATCATCGGACATCAACCCCGTACTGTCAGTGGCTGAGAAGCTAATAGAGTGTACTCCAGCACTCAAGTCTGAACGGGTAAACTGAGATACACCCTGTGAGTTGGCATTTCCAGACTGCAATTCACCTTCAACATCTGAATTCCACACGACAGAAATTTGGTTGGATTGATCTTCACTGTCCGAGACCGTTCCGCGAAAGGTAACAGTTTCTCCTATAGAGTACACTTCACCATCCAATGGCTCATCAATCGCAACTAGTGGTGGATTACCGACTGAAAGAATAATCTGTTCTGTACAGACAGCCCCTACTTCGTCGGATACATTCAATATAATCGTATGATTGTCCGCATTAAGACCGTTGTACACAAAAGAGGCATTTCCGCTTGACGTTGGTGGCGTCGTATCGAATACACCATCCCGATTTGAACTCCACTCTACAGTCAATTCATTGTTGGGGATATCCGGATCGTCGACCGAGGCTCTGAATGTCACTGCCTCACCCACAACAACAGCTGAACCATCAACTGGTTCGGTGATCAAACAGGATGGAATCGTATTTTCACCACCAACTTGTATGACCACCTCTTCGGTACTGAATTTTCCAGTAGTATCTTCTACACGAAGTTCAATCGCGTGGTTTCCTTCAGTTAAATAAGTATAATCCGAGATCTCTCCACTCGCGTTGATACTGTTGTCCAATGAAAGTTCACCATCCACACTCGATGTCCATGTTACGACCAAATCCACAGAGGCGTCCTCCGCATCGGATACCAAAGCCGAAAACTGAATCAATCCATCCGAATAATAATTGTCACCGGAAACCGGAGTCAATAGTTCCACAATCGGAGCCTCGGTGGGTAATACAGACACGCCGACCTCGAAACGTCCACCTGCACCCTGTGGGTCCCTCACCTCGGCGATCACATTGCCGTCGCCATTTTGAAATACAATTTCACATGTAGTGTCTCCGGCTGGTGAGGCCTCTGTCCAGTCACATACCAAATCTTCACCCACATACCATGCGACGCTCAACTCTGAAAATTCGTTGTCGTCATCCGACACTGTCGCACGAAAATATTCAACAAAACCATCCTGAACCTCAGCCGCATCCGAATGACTTACAATTAAGATTGTCGGTGCGCTGTTTTCTTGCTTATCGATAACATTGTCACTGGTACACCCTACTAAGAGTGCCGAGAGCATTACAAGCGTACGTTTGAACATATTAACCTCAAAGATATTTACGAATAATATTGAATAACTTGACGTGTAGAAGATTGTCACCAAACAAAGCTATTTTGAAGGGGTAAACAACAACAATTTCATTACGGTCACTCATTTACCGATGGAATCCTTTCAAATTTGTCTCAAAATAGACTACCATTGTTAAAGATTTCAGTTTTTGAAACCATTTGGGAGCATTCATGCTGACAACATTCTTAATTTTATTCTCTTGTCGCGATGCAAAAGTCAATGAACCATTGGAGTTATGCGATGGCTCAACACAAGTTTTGTATGACCCATTGGACCCCACTGAGTTACTCTCCTATCCAGACGATTGGTTCACCCGACCAGAACCGACCAGTCCAACCGGACATCTGGTAGACTTAAGTGTAGAGAAGGCACCATGGACAGCCGATTTGGGAGACGTATTTTCCCCTATCATTGACGATATCTCTACCCGTTCTGGATTTGCCAGGCTAGGAGCAGCCGTCATTCGATTTAACGGTACCGTTCCTTTGGGACCAACGGATCCTGAAGACTCTCTGACAGATAAAGGACTAATCTGGTTGGATTTGAGTGTAGACCCACCGGAAAAGGTGGCATTCAGCACAACATTGGGTGAAGGACAGAATCAGTTGTTGTTAAAGCCGGTGAAGCCATTACGCGCCGGAGCCAAACACATTGTAGTAGTTACCAATGAATACAAAGATGTCAGCGGACAGTGTACTGCACCGTCACCTCTCATGGTGAACCTATTGAATCGCACAGCCTCTTCGGAATTTGATGAACAAACAGAGCGTCTACATGCTGCCCTAAGTATGACAGACATTGACCTCAACGATGTCAGTCACCTTTTGACATTCACCACTCAAAATGATTTAGGTTTGTTCAATGAAGTCGCTCAATCGATCACTGAAACTGAATACAGGTGGGATTCCCCTCTCGATTGCAACGATGATACCCCAGTCTATTGTCAGGGTAGATTTATATCGAATGATTATCGGACAAACGGCGCCATTGAAAGTGTTGAGCCAACCGATGAATGGTCCGTTCTGGTCCATTCATGGCTTCCAGCAGACATTGAGCCACCCTACCCCGTTATTATTTACGGACATGGACTCAACAGCAGTGCAGGAACCGCCAGTGCTGTTGCAGACATCGTCACCCCATTAGGGTTTGCAGTGTTCTCTATTGATGCGCTTCATCATGGTCAACACCCCACTGCCAATCCAGACAACCCATTGCCAGCGCTTATTTTTCTAGGAATCAATCTATCCGATTTTGTGTTTGACTCTCGAAGTCTTCGGGGTAGTTTTGACCAAAGTGCAGCCGACAGATTGCAGTTAATTCAATTGTTGACGCAAAACACCGACTTGGATTCAGACGGAACCTCCGATATCGATATGGAGCAACTGGTCTATTATGGAATCAGTTTGGGTGGATTGATGGGCTCTCAATTGATGGCAAACAGTCCATTTGATGCTGGTATACTCGCGGAAGGTGGTGGTGACTTACCTGTCTTCACGACTGATACAACCACTGTAGACTCACTCGAAGCTGTCTTGGAGTTTTTAATTGGTCCACCAGACGTTTTCAACCGGATGTTGCCTGTCTTACAGACGGGTGTGGACTCTTCAGATCCCGCTGTATGGGCGACTCATGTACTACAGAACCGACTTGATGAGGTTCCGATTCCAGACCTCTTATTTCCAGTCTGCGTTGAGGATGATACCGTTCCACCCGCTACCGCAAAAGCACTCGCCCATGGACTCAACATACCCCATATGACACCCGTTTTGGATTTAGTGCCCATGTTGGACATCCAAGAAGGTCCACTTCATGGAAATTTATCCAGTGGTGCCACGGCCGCATACTTTCAATTCGACCGTATTACAAAAGATGGGGCTATTGTTCCCTCAAATCATGACAACCTGCCCAACAGTCCAGAAGCAGTCTGGATGTTTCAGCACTTTCTAGAGACGCACTTACTCGGAGAGACTGAAATCAGCGATCCATACGCAGAACTCGGCACAGCACCACTAGAGTAGTGCGTCACTCATACGTTATCCCTCAATCTCCGGCAAAACGTACGCCAATCTGAGTGTCGTACAATCCCAAGGGCACATTCGTCCATCCAACCAACCCCAAGGATGTTCGAACCAGATACCAATCTTTTGGTTCATGCAATAGAACTTCAATCTCGCTTCCAACTGGGAGGGTTGCAACCCGCGTTGTTTTACTCTTATCCGCGTACAATACCAGAGGCTTCTTTTCACTTCCCAACGGTTGGACTGTGGTTTTGATTCCAACGTA
>CALDQI010000374.1:0-1181 GCA_937911635.1 uncultured Pseudomonadota bacterium
TTTCTTCAATTATAGTTCCTTATCAAAACAATGCTGTGACGCAACAGAAAACAGCTCAAATCGCTGGGGCTACGTAAAATACACCTGGTTTTTTTCGGTCCTCAAACAACGGTTGACCACACTTTACTGTATCGCCTACGTTCACCATCATCTTGGGTTTCATCGTCGGAAAATCCGCAGCGACCACGGCTACTTTTGATACTGACTTGACGCCATCAACCTTTTGTACAGGTTCACCCGCGATGGGTACATTCAACCCCTTTGAAATCTTATGCACAGCCATATCTGTTTTGCTCCTACTGTTTACCCGTACGTCGACGGTTAAATTCTCTTGTTATGTATCCCATTTGGGCTGAACTTTCACATGCAAAATTCAAATTGCTGACTGAAATCCCCACTTGTTCCTTGAATAAACTGAAATAGGTTGTACCGGCATCGCACAACGAGTGCTTCGGAAATACTGCGATTGAGAACCTGCGCAGACACCACATTAGAGGAGACACACTCATCGGTTTCAATCAACAATCGATCGACTGGTATATTCTTAATTAGTTCATTCGTTCGAGTTGACCAATGCAAAATTGATAGCCCAAAATAGGTGTTATAGCGGAGGTATTGTGCAGATATAGCTGAGTTTCCACGGTAGTCATGTAAATACAAGGTTGTCTTTGGATGTCTTTTGAGTAAGCGTAATATTTCATGGTGTGCTCGGACACAATGTACGACGACAGGACGATTGAGTTCTTCGGCGATGGTCATGAATCGCTCAAAAACTTCGATTTGAGCGTGGCGGGTCGCCTTCCATTTCGGATGCCAGTCAAGACCCACTTCTCCGATTGGTACATTGTGTTGCAACAACGTGACCTGAAAACTTGCCATTGTAGAAGCTATATCTTTTTGAGTCACATTTGTTGGGATGTACCATGGATGCCATCCTATTGTCGGTAGAACATGAGGATAGACAGTATTCATTTCTAGAAGGGGATGAACATCATCGAAATGGGTACAGGATGCCAGTACAGGATATCCTTGCCAACTTGACAGGGTGGATTTTAAGACGTCTTCATCTAGGAACTGTGGGTGACAATGGGCATTGGTCAGCATCACTTGATCAATCTCAATTGGTGTTTACTTTTATCTCGGGAGGAATCTTTATGGGCGGCGGCTTTATTGATGCATTA
>CALDQI010000375.1:0-11472 GCA_937911635.1 uncultured Pseudomonadota bacterium
AAAATTAATAGCCATAGGGGATATTTTATAACCGCAGCTATCATATTCTGTAATAATGATAAGAGAATTTTGCTCATAAAATCAAAGTCTATTTGATTTAATATGTAAATATTTAATTTTTGATCAAATTGTGTTAGGTGACAGAGTCACACAAACAATTTGAAAGGGAATACGATCGTACTTCTTGGCCAAGTCAGACACCAGCAGATGGGCAAAAATGGATTGTCTTTCAACATTGATTGCCACCACCTGTAGCTGTCCATCACCAACATTGACAAAGACATTCCCTGCCCGCATCTTACAGAGCCGTACCACTTCCTGTGCCGCCAACTCTTCCGGACGAATCAATTGGTCAATCCCCAGGTGTTTCTGCTGCAGAACCGCATCTCCAGACCAAAGGTCTATCGTACTGTTGCGAACAACTTTATACTCAATACCAAACTGTTTGGCGAGCATCGCGGCAAACAAATTAACCGCATCATCATTCGTGACGCAGACGACATAATCATTGTTGCTAGCAGATGCTTTTTGCCAAGTTCGAAAATCTGTCGCATCCCCTTGTACAAGTCTAGCGTCTAGTTCCCGTTGCCCCTTCTCTATCAGAACAGGATCTCGTTCAATAACGGTGACCTGATGCCCCTCTTGAGACAATCGCTTGGTCAGATAGGAACCCAATCCACCAAGCCCAAGCAGCAAAATATTCTCTGATTTTTTCATTGCACATCCCGATTTGTGGGCCGATACATTCAAATTTAATCCAGCACATTCAAAATCGCAATACTCAGACTGCAAGAGACCTACATGGAAGATCTTTTGACAGTGATACATTAACATCATCTAGAGGTGCCCCATGATTTGGATAACAACTGTTGCATACGGAATGCCGACACTTTCCTTTGTGAATTCAGATCATGTGGACTACACCAAAATACGTTCAGACATCGCCTTTCAAGAGTGGATATCTACGTTGCCGACCATCGAGATCCCAACGCATACCCCGAATGCCACCAAAGCCTTCTGGATCAATGTCTACAATGGTCTCACCATTCAAGTGGTTGCTGAAAACATGCCCATACAAAGCATTCAAGAGATTGACGGTGGAAAAGTATGGACGACGCGACCCTTTGTGGTGGGCAATCAAATGGTCACCTTGGACCAGATTGAGAAAACCATCTTGGGATCATTCAAGGACCCTCGTATTCATGCAGCTTTGAACTGTGCGGCAAAAGGATGCCCAGCATTGTATGAACAACCATTTACCGCTAGCGATCTTGATACACAGCTGGATCTAGTGAGTAAACGATGGGTCAACAATGGTGGCTTCACATACAACGATGGTTGGTTTACAGATTCGGCTTCTGCCAATCAAATCTTTGACTGGTACAAAGAGGACTTCCCCTGCGATCCAACCAAACCCATGCCAAAATATGATACGACAGAGTATTGCGGAGTACTTCAGTTCATCGCCAAATACTCTACAGAGTATCGAAAACATATCGGGACAGATTATCACACTCTGTCTTTTGAAGACTACGACTGGTCTCTCAACTCAAAACCTTGACTCGATGCATTTAAACGCAATGTCGCTGGACAATCTCGACGAATATCTTCCCATACTTTTTGAGTCGATGAGGCCCCATACCGGACACCTCAGACAGTGCCTCAATGGTGTTTGGCTTTACGGCACACAATTCGTGAAGCATTTGATCCGTGGCCACGTTGTACGCTCGAACACTGTGTTTCCTTGCCAGTTCTGTTCTGCAGGATTTTAGGGCTGCGAAGAGTACACTGTCTTCGCTGGACAATTGATTGATCGAAGGTTTCTTGGAAGCCGACTTCTTGGTGGACTTTTTTGCCTTTTCAGCACGCTTCGTTCGACGAATATTGAACACATCCAACTGAAAGTCTCTATTGTATCCTTGCATGATTTTGAGACCGGCATCATTCATGCCATATTCTTTGTACGTGATTTGACGACTGTTGATTTCACGCGTGACGTACCGTTCATCCAATGCTTGAATGTGAAACAAATCGTCCAGCAATTTCATCAACATGGTTTTGGGAGACGACGACAAGATCCCAAATGTGGTTAGCTTATTAAACCCAAATCGCTTGATGCGTTTGTCATCTCCAACGAGCATTTCAACAATCCAACTCGGAGAGAAGTGTGTGCTGGCGAACCACTTTCCTTGCGCGTGCTCTGTCATTCTTGCAAGGCCCGCAAGCGCTTTACGAACAATCAACAGTTCTTCGTCATCCACCTTAGTAATGATGATCTCACCGCGCTGTGCTTGCGCCCTCTTTTGACATTGATCACAGGTTCCACAATATTCCCATGGGGCTTGCTGACCAAAATATTCAATTAAATACCTTCGACGACACTGAGAACGAGCGTAACTGCGCATCAAGTCGACTTTCTTCAGTTCAAAGGCACGACGTTCTAAAATCTTCTGCTCATCAATACCATCCAGATGAGGCGTGTTGGTCAGAAGTTGGACCCCCCCAATTCTATCGGGAGATTCCCACTCAACATAGCCCTGTTCATGAAGGGCCCGCATCACACTCATGTACTGTTCACGATTCAGTTCCAGTCTAGAGGCCTGTTCTTCTGGAGAGAGGGCAAAGACAGTCGTGGTATCATCACCAATACGGTCCACAAATGATCGATACACCATCCCTCGATAACCAAGTAAATCTCGAGGAGGTTTGACACCGGTCATGCGAAGTCGTCCAGTCCGTTCAGAGGAGTGTATTCGGCGAACATAGCCTTCTCTTTGCAAGGCATACAAACACGACCCCGCGGTTCTATCCGACCCTTTTTCTGGTAGCGCCCGAGCCAGTTCATCTAGCTTGACCCAAATGGGATTTTCATCCTTCTCAAGTAGAGCCTCCCATATGGATTCAATGTCTCTTTTGTCTGGATGCGCGGACTTGATAAAAAACTCGTGGACTTGGCGATCGACATCACGATAAAGCAAAACGATCTTAGATGGCTTACCATCTCGACCAGCACGACCAATCTCTTGATAGTATCCTTCGATGGTACTGGAAAAGTCCCAGTGGATGATGCAACGGACATCTTCCTTGTCAACACCCATCCCAAAGGCGTTGGTTGCCACAACAATCTGACATTGATTGTTCATGAAAGCCTCTTGTACGGCAATCCGCTCCGGCATCGCCATGCCACCATGATACATTCCAGCCTGCAAGCCCAATTCTCTCATTTTGGCGGTGACCATCTCTACATTTTTGCGCGTTGCACAGTATACAAGAGTCGGACCATCTGCACAGTGATCAATCAGGGCCTGGACTTTGTCCCGATCTTTGGGTGTATTGACCACGTGTAAGAAAAGATTGTCTCTATCAAACCCAAAGATAAACCGCTTGGCTTGAGGTATCCCCAAGGTTTGCATGATGTCTTCTTGCACTTCTGGAGTTGCGGTTGCAGTAAGTGCAATGGTTGGAACATGACCTAGAGCTCGGCGCACCTTACCCAGTCTCAGATAATCCGGTCGAAAGTCGTGACCCCATTGAGAGAGACAGTGGGCTTCATCAATCGCGAGTAAACGAATATCCACCGATTGCATTTGCTCAATGAACTCAGGTGTAAACCGTTCTGGCGCCACATACAACAACTCCCACTCTCCGTTTTGAACTTGTCGAATGCGGGCTCGGCGTTCCGAAGTACTGATCGAAGAATTGATAAATGTGGCTCGGATTCCCTTCTCGAGTAAGGCATCGACTTGATCTTTCATCAACGCCAACAGTGGTGATACCACTATTGTGAAACCTCGAGCCAATGAAGGCAATTGGTAACACAGAGACTTACCAGCCCCTGTCGGCATCACGATCAACCCATCACGTCCCATCGACACATGTCGTACGATCTCTAACTGACGTCCGCGAAAAGACGCAAAGCCAAAACGATCCAAAAGAATCTGGTGTAAAACCTCGTCTATTTCAGAGGTATCTGAAGGAGTGTTGGAAATTGTCATACAATTGGGATCAACAGAGTAAAGAAGTGAATTCGGAAAGTATTTATACCTTAATTGAATGGCTTATACCTTGTAAAGGTCATTTTCTGACCCATATATTCCATACTACACACACATCTGTACATTTCAAGTCACTCTGTATCGATATACCACCCCGTTGACGTTCGATACCATTCTTGTTGTTCTTCACTGTTTTGGAGCTTGTGTCCATTGATCACCTGTTCGATCTGAACATAGACCGTTCCAGTACGCCAAATCTTTGTATCTGAAGTGATCTCAAAATCTTCGGCCAACGGTTCTAAGTTCGCATGCAAGACCTTGATATCAATATACTGACCTGGAATATAGCTGTTCAAAAAACGAGCTCGCTCCAACGGATCTTCGATGTATTTAGACGATCGACCAAGCTCTCCCCAGCGTACTCCAAGCCAGTATTCTTCAGCAGCCGCATACAATACTTGCTGCTCTTTAACGTCCATTCTCCAAGGCTCTGCGTCCATCTTCGGACAGGCCATCAGTGTTAACCACAACATACTGCTCTCCATGCATTCCTTTTCTATTCATATTGGATACATTTCAATTGTGCGATGGATTTGTGCGGAAAATCACAACCGCTCACCTCAAAATACGTCTATCGACTGGTCATCATAACGTTGGCCTCTGTATTTCTTTTCCACTTTCATGAGAGTGACAACGGTGCTTTCTTCCATATTAACTTCACTCGTACGAATCATTATTCGAAGACCACTTTCGATAATTGGATCGACGATGGCAATTTGTCTCTTCTGTTCCTCATTCCTTCTGTCAGCCAAAGTGGATTTTAGTTTTCTAGCACTGATGCCTGTGGAAGACCCTCTATTGGTGAAGTTTCAAAAGGTTGCAGATGAGGTCGCCATCAACAATCAAATGTTGCTTCTATTGGAAAGTGACTCTGAAGAAGCCTTGAGTGCCGGTAGTGAAGAATTGCTCGCTACACTTGGTGAGCATCCGGACGTAGAGTATGCCATCTCAACACCAACTCGAGAATGGTTTGAACAGAATCTGGCATGGGTTACCAATGACGAAGACCTCGATGATCTACTTCATATCGGCAATCACATCACCAATACTCAGAAACTCGAATCGTACAAAGACCGTCTAACAGAGCTCGAAGAAACCCAAGAAGGCTTTCGTATTTTGTGGGTGGGACTCAAACAAGATCCTCTCGACGTTGATATCAATGATGTATTGTCTTCAGAAGCCCCATTTGATCGGATAGAACGAACCACTCAAACCATCCTTCAAACCCACAATCTAGACGGTGGATATGCAGGGCTGGCGGCTATTGCAGCACAAGACCAAAGAAAAACAATCACCTCCATCACCAAATTCACGCCCATCAGCCTGATACTCGTTCTCTTACTGCTGCGGCTTGTTGAACCTCGAATCACTCGATTGCTAACCTTGGCTCTTCCGATGCTTCTATCGTTTGGCACCACACTTGGACTGACCAGCTATCTGCTGGGGGAAATCAATTTCATTGAAGGGTTTTTCGGGGTCATGATCTTTGGACTGGGTGTCGATTTTGGACTGCATTTACTGGTTCGTATGCGTGAGGAACATCAAAAGCATGATTTTGAAACTGCATTGCTCCACACCATTCTGGGTGCTGGCCCTGCCATCATCGCTGGAGCCATCACAACCATCGGCGCCTTCTTTCTGATTGGTCTGGCTGAAGATCCTGTTGCAAAACACCTGGGTGTCTCAGCTGCAATTGGGCTCATTACGTGTTTAATTCTAATGCTCACACTTCTTCCTGCGATCTGGGTGGTCCTCTATCGAAACCAAGAAGTCCCCGACCCCGTAACCCCCCTACACATTCCATTTTTGGAACCCGTGACCAAGCATGCGGTCAGGCATCCTCGCATTTGGGTTGGTGGATTTGCACTTTGGGTTGTCATCGCTTTGGTTGGTACAACAAACTTTCGGTTCGAAAACAATCTAGAGAATCTCTTTAATCGAGATGTTCCCGCTACCAAATTTGGCGATCGAATCTACGAGCACCTCGAGAGCAATACAACACCCTGGGTATTTTTGAGTGATACTCTCGAAGACGCCAGAAACGTTCGAAATGTCGTCAAAGAAGAACCTCTCTTTGCGAACAGCATTGGAATTGCAGACATTTTCCCCACGTCCTTACCTGAACGACATGCTTATTTACAAACTCAAACAGAACTGATTGAGCAGCAACAAAGACTGCTGCAAACTTTCACCATGGGACCAGTTCAGTGGGCATTACCGGCTCAACAAGTACTCCCACTACTCAATCACGTCGCGAAAGCCGTCGAAGAGGGTCCACCATCAATCAATGATCTGCCTGATGAAATCAAATATCAACTGACCACCAAATCTGGAAAATGGATCACCTATGCCTATGGTTACCAAGACCAATTAAATTCGACCAAATTGCACAATGAACGACTGGCGGCGGAAGCCATTCAGCCCACCGTAGCGGGTGTGGGAAACTTTATTGAACTGGCTATGGACTTCAACAGACCGTGGGTAGTCCCCACCATTAGCAGTGTTGTTTTCTTTGTGGCGCTCGTCCTACTCGTCGATCTACGTCATTTTCGATGGATTCTCTTGGCACTCACTCCCGTCTCATTCAGCGTCTTGATCACCTTTGGAATGATGTGCTGGTTGGATGTGGGATTCAGTGTCCTCTTGATTATCGTCGTCCCCCTTCTTCTTGGACTGGGTGTCGATGATGGACTGCACGTGGTACATCGCATGAGGGAAGATGAGTCTTTGCGACCTGAAGACGCAACCATCTCAGTATCGAAAGCCATCGTGATGACCACACTGACGACTTCTGTCAGTTTTGGTGTGTTGCTCTTCTCCAATCATCCTGGCATTGAATCGATGTCACTGGCATTGCTACTTGGACTGCCGCTCTGTCTGATCACTTCAACCACTGTTCTTCCGGCACTGCGTGTTTTATTGTTTACCGAAACATCCAAAACAGATTGACGACTGTTTAAGTTTGCAACAGACAGATGGATTAACTGCTCATACATTCACAATATTGTCCTATAATGGGATCAACATGGAGGTCATTATGCTTTTGTTTCTACTTGCCTGTTCAACCAAATCCACCGATTCATCTACGCCCGACAGTACAGACTCGGCACTCCCCGACTCTCCGATAGAGTGTTCTGAGTTGTCCATCGATGAATGTGAGGCCAATGATTGCAATCTTCTCTCGGGTCGACCGGCAACTGAAAACGATGATGGTACTACCTGTATAAACTGGAGCATCGATCCGCAGCCGGCTGGATGCACCTCTGAAAATAGCAGTGAGGCTGTGATTAGTTTTGCCCAAGCTCCAGATGGTGTGTGCTGGTTTTTCCCCTCTGGGACCGTTCCTTCTGGATGGCCTGAATGTCCAACCGTAGACGATTGTGAGTAAAGTCATATGATCAAGTTGCCATGGTTCCTAAGTCTCTTCTTTGCCCTTATAGCTCTATGGTCTTTGAATCGCTCTTCGGAAAAGATCAAGAAGATGTCCGAAATTACCGGTGCATCCAAATCAGAGACGTACAGTGACGGGAGCATAGACCTATCAAGGTCCCATCGTGCGTTGAATGAAGTGCAACAGCCGGGTTCTACTCCGTCGGTCGATGAAAATACCCTTCTAGAACTTCTGAAACACCCTACCATTCAAAAGCATATCGAGGCTGAGGTGGAAAAGCGTGTCCAAACGGAAGCAAACAGGATCGCCAAACAAGAAGTCGATGACCTCAAACAGGAACAACGCGATGAGAAAATATCCAAAACAAACGCCTACATGGACGGGCTGGAATCCTTTTTTATGAACACCATCAACGTCTATGCGGAAGAATTTGAAATCGAACAACCTGTCGCAGATGAACTGGGTGACATCATTGAGCATGGGTTTCAAAAACAGCGCGATCTGTATGATCAATTGATGAATGAACAACTGACCGAAGAAGAATATAAAACGCGCTCTGGAGAAGCAAAACAGGAAGACAAAGAGGCTATTGAATCCTTGCTCGGTGAAGATGGAGCAGAAGACTTCAACACCATCCTGACAGAAGAAGGACGAAAAGCCCGCGAGTCTGGAAAGTAAGGTCACGCTCTCTAATTCTGTCTCAACGCCTCTTTTAGACAATGCCATGGCAATTCCACGCACTCTCGTCTTGCTGGAGCCGTTGGCAATGCTGAGAATACAAAGGTCTCTCCCATTCTTGGATCGTCATTCAGTATACCTTCAACATCGGTCAGAAATCTCTCTGTGCGACTAGACAGTTGTTCTGTCGATGAACCCACCAAATTGTCTAAAATCACCGAGGCACTGGCTTTGCAGAGTGCGCACCCTTTGACCTCCACCCATGCTTCCACAATTTCTTGATTTGCAATGTGCAATTGCCACTCAACTCGATCCCCGCAAATGGGATTGCTCTGGCGAAGAAGGTTGGTCACCATCGATGGTTTTTCGGAGTCTCGAACCTCCTTGGATCGGCGTAAGATTTCTTTGGAGTAGAGCGTCATGTAAACTCTCCAATGAGGCGCTTTAGTTGCTCTACTACATATACGCATTCCTCAAGGGTATTTAGACAGGACATTGATATCCTCGTGCTGCTCTCCACCCCTTTGGTGTCGTGAAATGGCTGAGTACAATGGTGTCCCGTTCGAACGACAATCCCCTCGAAATCTAAGAGCGTTCCCAAATCATGTGCATGCAATCCATCCACTTCAAAGGTAAACAGTGGAATGTCTGGACAAGTGGTCATCAAGTGAATCTTTGGAATCATCGACAGTTCTGTTTGCAAATGGTCTCGAAGCTGTTGTTCTTGAAGCAGAATCCTATCCCAACCAATATTCTCAAACCATTCTATTGCTCGAGCGAGTCCAACAAACCCTGTCACGTTGGGCGTTCCGGGTTCAAAGCCTCGTATCCCTCTTGCAATAACAACGTTTGTATAGGATACAGAGTCGATCGCGCCACCACCCACCATAGACGGTTGGAACTCTCTTCGCCAAGCGTCTTTTATCCATAGCCCCCCTGTTCCCAAAGGTCCATAGAGTTTGTGCCCGCCAAAGACCAGTGCGTCTATTCCCAGTTCTGATACATTGATCGGCACGTGCGCGACCGCCTGAGCAGCATCTACGACCACTCGTACATCGGTGCCTACTCTATCAACAATCTCTCGTACAGGCTGGAGTGTTCCAAGGACATTTGAGACCATTGGAAAACCAATCACTCGAACAGACTGCTCCAATAAGATTCGCTCCAACACTTCTAAGTCGATTTTACCATACTGATCGAGTGGTACAATCTCTATCGAAAACCCATATCGCTTCGACATTCTCTGCCACGGCAGAAGATGTGCGTGGTGCTCTACAGCGCTTAACAACACGACATCGCCCTCTGACAGTGTCTCGGAAACCGACGACACCAGCATATTGAGACCATGCGTGGTTCCGGATGTCAAAATCAGTTCGGATGAGGTCGCCCCGATGAAATTGGCGATGGTTGTTCGAGCCTGTTCCAGTTGTTTCGTGCTGCGAGCACCCAGATTGTGTACACCTCTACGGACGGTGCCTCGAAGCTGCATCGATTCACTGACGACATCCAATACACACTGGGGCATTTGAGCGGTGGCCGCCCAATCACAGTAGACGAGGGCTTTTCCATTCACACATTTCGACAGTGCAGGAACCGTTCTCCGGTACTGTTCAATCATCCTTCACCTTCCGTGAAAGCCTACTGTATCGTCTCAGCATATCTTCAGTATCCACATCCCAATGAATACCTTCATCTAGCACATCTACCAGCATCACACTCTCTGGATGAGTTTGCAAAATCTTCTTTCCACCAACATCTCCCGTACACGCTTTGAGGTGACGAAAGAATCTGGCAGGAAAAATGACCGGTTGTCCTCGGCGACCGCTGTAGGATGGCACGATGATTTGATTTGAATGATCATTGCTCACCTCACGCAACACCTTGAGGGTGTTGACGGAGACAAACGGCATGTCTCCAAGGACAATCAAAGCAGCATCCCAGTCTTCTATGACTTCAAAAGCCTTGGCGATAGATGTTCCCATGCCCTCTTTGTATCTCAAATTGTGAATCCACTGTACGTCAAAAGCCTTCAGCGCCTCTTTCAGCAATGCCGAATCGTGTCCTGTGACGACGAGAATAGAATCATATCCAGCCGTTACAATACTTTGAAGGGTGTGTTCGGCGACAGAACACTTCGTCGATTCAATCGGCATCAAGAGTTTGTTGGACCCCTGCATTCGACTCGAACGTCCCGCCATCAGTACAACAACGCCTATCGTGCGATCTCCCAAACCCATCAGGATGTCCTGTGAGTCTGTATCAGCTCCGCCAAAATCGAAACGGCGATTTCCGCTGGGGTTTGAGCACCTATATTGAGCCCTATCGGTCCACTGATGCGTTCCACTTGCGTCGTATTGAGACCACGCTCCTGCAATCGCTCACATCGCTTGGCGTGATTCTTTCTGCTGCCGAGCGCGCCAATATAGAACGCCTCTGCCTTCAAAGCCAACACCAGAGCCTCATCATCAAAGGTTGGATTGTGACTCAGTGCGACGACTGCATCGTGTGTACTCAAATTTTGAGTGGGGAGATACTCCTCTGGAAAGTCGGATACCCGCTTGACATAGTACCATCGTTCTGATTCCAGAAATATGGATCGAGGATCGATGACGATCACCTCGTATCCTACACCTTGCACCATCGGTACCAAGGCTTGCGCAATGTGTACGGCTCCGATGATGAAGATCCGAGGGGATGGCGTATACAGACAAAGGGCATGACCACTGGGTTGAATCAGAGACGTAAAGGTTGGAGTGCTTGACCACTGTTGAACCACAGTCATAGCCTCGTCCGTCATTGGTAAGTGGAGTCCCACCTGTATTCTTGAGCGTATGGAGACTATCAATTCTTGCAATACGCTAGACTGAGCCCGTTCGACCCAAATTGAAATTTCTCCACCACAGGACAACCCCACCGACCATGCGTCTTCAGTGGACACTCCAAACGACAGCCGCTTTCCATGCTTCTCGCCAGTCAACATCTCCATCGTTTGCTGAATCACGGTACCTTCAACGCATCCCCCTGAAACAGATCCTAGAAATACACCGTCGGCACGAATCACCAACTGTGCCCCCGCCTTGCGTGGTGCACTTCCCCATGTTTCAATAACCGTAGCCAGTGCGACAGAATGCCCCTCTTCAATCCATCGAAGTCCAGCTTCAAGCACCTCTAATTCTGTGACAGCAATCGTCATATCTTATTTCACAGGCTCAGGCGGACAAGGAGCACCAGCAGTCATCCAGATTTTAAACTGACGAGCAAATTTATCGTGTTCAATTGATGGTGTGCTCCGCTCCCCTCCAGGTTCCCACCCCCACAATACCAGTGGGTCATGAGCCACATGAAGAT
>CALDQI010000376.1:0-2690 GCA_937911635.1 uncultured Pseudomonadota bacterium
GCTGAACATTGGGAGATGTGGACAGGTTCTCTACCCCCCGATCCAAGACGCGGTCACAGTGTGGTCTTTGATGACCTGAACAATGACCTGTATGTTTTTGGTGGAGAAGGGTACTACGGACTCTACGATGATATGTGGATGCTCGATTTGGATACCTCTACTGCAAGTGCTGCCATGTGGACGTCTGTATCACCAAGTGGCGTTTCGCCAATGCGAATGGGTATGGGAGCGGCGATGGATCCAGATTATGGTGTCATCTATGCTTTTGGTGGTCAAGAGTATTATACGCTTGCAGAGACTACAGAGTGCTACGACGTGGCGACACAAACTTGGTCGACGGCAACGCTGACGGGAGATTCTTTGCCTGCCTTGACAGAGGCTTCGGTTGAATGGAACTCACGATTCAACGGATTCTTACTGGTCGGTGGCCAGAGTTATTATCAGCTCAACCCCAACGTGTATGCGATCATTCCTACAGGACCTTGTGCGGCTGAGGTGACGGAAGTGACGATTACGACCGGTTCATCAGCACCAGTAAAAGGTGCGCTCTTGGTAGACAATCCAGCGGATCAAAGCATGCTATTGGTGGGTGGTCAGAGTTATTATCAGCTGTCTGATTGGATTTCGATTTTCTCATTGTGAGAAGAATCCTCAACTACAACACATAGGAGAGAACCATGTGGAAAAATATATTGGCAACCAGTGTTCTTTTGTTGTCCGGTGCCGTTTTTGTTCAAAGTATCAGTTCCGCCCAGGCCAATCAGGGGATGCTGTCCTTAGGGCAAAACCCAATTTTTTCGAAAGGCGGATTTGTCAGCAGTCAAACTACGTACACAGTACCTGCTGTAGCCAATCAAGAGATAGTGGTAACAGATGTTTCTATATCTGGACAATACAACTACGAAATTGAGATGGTTTTGAATACTTCGGGCGGGGAAGAGATCGGTCGATATAAAACTTGGAATTACTCAAACTATCCTGGACCAGGAATAATGAATGCGAGTTTAAATAGTGGGTTGCGTGTTCCGGCGGGAGAAGACTTACAGGTAACCGTTAATGGCAGAGGTACGTTTACCTTTGCTGGAAAGTATGTTCATCCTTAATGGTTCAAGTCTGAAATGGTTCAAGTCTGAAATGGTTCAAGTCTGATGGCTCTATACTCTCTATCGCACCCACAATTGCTGAACGCTGCCAAATGTTGTGTATACATCGCTTGAAGGGTAGTATCGAGCAGTGTTCGATGCCATGAAGGTGGAATAGAAGTCAGGGACGCCACAATATATACCACCGGTACATCCGAGTCCATAGAATACGTTGCAAGAGGAACCATGACCCTGACCGAAACGGACATTTCCTCCACCATAACTGCTGCAGGAGAGGTTGAAGCCCCATTCGTATCCAGTGTACTGTATCTCAAGCACACCTTCGAGCACTTGATGGCTGTTTGATAGCTGTGTACCACCACCAAAAGCATCTACCAAACTGGATATTTCTGAGGTGAAATCGACAGCGACTTCGATTCTGTCGGAGGGGTCTGATACAGGATGGATGGTGTGCAATACTTCCGAGAAGGCAAATTCACCTGCAAGTATCGATCGATAACTGTTGACGGTTGAGGGGTCACCGGTGCTAGAGGTATCTGTCCAAAAAGAACTTCCGTAACTGGGTACGTTGGTATTCTCAAATGACCATACCAATGTCCATCCACCACCTTCTGAATCCATTTCACATTGGTGTTCTTCCGGACCATTGCTGGTTTCGAGCCAGTAGAAACCATCTGTTGCCGCGTAGTTGTCTAAGATTTGCTGACAATCGACGGCCGCACAGGTACCTCCAGTACCCAATGCTTCAGCATCATCGACTACACCACTACAGCTGTTGTCGATGTTGTCACACAGCTCTTCGGCATTTGGATAGGTGGTGATCTCTCCATCGTCACAGTCTCCATCTATGTCGACGTACCCACTTGGTGCAACACAGGCTTCGGTAGAGAGTGTGCTGTCTCCAAAACCGTCTAGATCATCATCCAAGTAGAATGTGGCACCCGTCGACGTATCGAGATTGGAGTCAGCATCATCGATATCTCCATCACAATCATTGTCGATCGCGTCACAGACTTCAAGTGCTCCGGGATGTATTGAAATATCGGCTTCATCACAATCTCCTCCGAGTTCAACGTGATCATCAGGAACAGTACATCCTGTAGATAGAGCATTTGTATCACCGTATCCGTCGCCGTCTGTATCTAGATAAAATGTGTACAGTGTGGAGGTATCAAAATCAGCATCAGCATCGTCGATGGCGCCATCGCAATCATTGTCGATGCTATCGCATATCTCAGAGGCATCAGGGTTTGTGAACGAGTCGGTGTCGTCGCAATCATTTTGTGTTGCAACATATCCAGCTGGTTGGTCACAGCTGTCCAAGGTAAAGAGGTTTCCTCCAAATCCGTCGCTGTCATAATCCAAGTACCAAATGGTGGTGTCTACAGCCGTTGATTCATCGGTGATACCGTTGCAATCATCATCTAATCCATTGCAATATTCCGTGCTGTCTGGATTGATGTCGATGGCAAGATCGTTGCAGTCCGTATTGTCCAAGACGTAATTGGTTGGTATCTCACAGGAGGCAAGTGAACTGTTTGGATTCCCAAATCCATCGCCGTCAGAATCTTCGTAATACGTGAGTTC
>CALDQI010000377.1:0-2064 GCA_937911635.1 uncultured Pseudomonadota bacterium
AGAAATTAAATGTAAACAAATTAAAGGTTTAGAACATTTAGATAAAGTGATTAACATTGATCAATCTGAACAACTGAGTGAGACTTCACTCGCTGAACTTCCCGACGGACTCAGTAAAGAGAGCCTGTCATTCTCTGGTGAGTGGACGTTTCGATCCAAAATGTTGCAAGAGGGCGTAGAACCTTTCGACGGTACACAGTCTTTGGTGTTGACGGCTGTACACTCTGCCGGTTGGACACCGCATGCCGAAGAAGGATGGACCCAAGTGATGACGTGGAATGGGGCAGAGAGTTTTGTACGGTTGTCATCATCGGAAGACTCTGTTGGGTGGTATGCCGACACCTTAGGGGTTAACCCAATTCGGATAGCACTTGAATCAACACCTCTAGAGCGAGTGGAGCTATGGAAAAAACCATAGATGACGTTCTATTCAATTTGCAGGACTGGCGCAGGTTTGTTCCAGTGCTGATCTTGGTTGGATTGAATCTATCCATCTTCGTATTCGTCGGATGGGGGCATTTGAGTCTACTGGGAATCATTTCGGCGGCTCGATTGGATTACGTAGGGGCACTCAATACGCGTCTGGTTGATGAAGGAGAGATTTGGCGACTGTTGACCTCAGTATTCTTACATGCTGGCTGGGTGCACCTGATTGTGAATGGGCTCAACATGTATGCTCTGGGTGCTTTGGTGCATCGTCTCTACGGAACCCTCTGGATGTGGCTTAGTTTTGTTCTATGCGGTCTATCGGGGTCGATGTTGACGTGGGCTCTGGGAACTGAGAGAACAGTTGGAGCCAGTGGTGCGATCTTTGGCTGGATGGGTATCCTCTGCGTCTTGGGGTGGAAGCATCGACACAACCTACTGGGTGAGGGTGGTCGGTTGCTGCGGCGTACCATGGCCTTTTGGACCGTATTGTCATTGGGCGTTGGATGGCTGGTCCCTTTTATTGACAATGCTGCCCATATTGGTGGATTGTTGGTTGGACTGGCGCTGGGGATGATGTTGGAGCCAAAACAAGTCTGAAAGCGGTATCAATCGTGGTATGATGGGGCACACTTCTGGAGGTACCATGACCATTCACCGACTCCCTCAAACTCTAATTGGTTTAGCCTTGTTGATCGCTTCCGCAGGGTATGCCTATCAATCGTTGCAACACGCCAATGCTTATCCCCAAGGTCCAAATGTTGGAGTCGGAAGCAATCCGATAGAGGCATTTTCGTTCACGTGCACTAATTCGTCGCCACAGGCCTTCACGACCGGAAATGAGCTGTTTATCATTACCGATGTGGTAGTGGCCGATGGTGGTTCTACCGAACACGCCATGTTGAAGCTCAATGGCAGTGATTGGATTCCCTTCCCAGAAAATTCAGTGCAGTCTTTGAACTCTGGTTATCCAGTTCCTGCAAACAGTATCTTGTCTTGTTATGCGTATTATGCAAAGCGTGTTGCGATTTCCGGTTATTACGCCCAGCAGTAATTTAGGGGCACGAGATGGGTGCATTGTTGGACTGGTGAACAAAATCCACCCACGCATCCGGCTTAATGGTGATGCTTTGCATACCACCCGTGCACGTCAGTGTGGCTGAACCTTGATGATACACCCAAAAGTTGACCAGTCCGTTTGAGTCGCTTCGTCTGCGTATCGGGGTTTGCCCTGGGATTTCAAGTTCCACCCAAGTATTGGGCGTGGTGTTGACTTTAATGTCTGATGAAGCCCGTATATTGGCATCGAGCGGGGTGGGTTGAATTGCCTCAGCCGTTTCTTTCCAAGCGGTACTCCACGCTTTGAATTCCTCTGGATTGTCTGGTCTATTCTTTCCACCGGCTTGACGAGGGGATGGAATGACTCCACCCAAAGCAGAATCGTTGTTGTGTGCAGTGGCATAGGACTTGGCAATGGAAGGCCAGTCCAAAAACTTGGGTTGCGTAACCGTTTCCACCAGCCAACTCGAAGCGCAGTTTTCAGGCCGGCATTGATGACTGTAGGAATTGTCTGGATTGTATTCTACTTGAAAGCGTCTGACCGGTAGATGCTTACCAAATACGGGAAGTCCTTGGGGG
>CALDQI010000378.1:0-3956 GCA_937911635.1 uncultured Pseudomonadota bacterium
GGCGATCGACCTTCTCGAGGCAGAGCTGTCTGCCATCGGGTTTGCCTGCACGCGCCTGCCTTTTGGCGAGGGTGATTCGCGCATCGACAATCTGTATGCCCGTTATGGCAGTACCTCGCCGCATGTCTGCTTTGCCGGTCATACAGATGTTGTGCCGGTTGGTGATGCTGCGGCCTGGACGCGGGACCCGTTCGGTGGTGACATTGTCTGCACCGCCCAGTATGGCGGATTTGTTACCATCCGCGATGTTGTCGCTTCCACCCGCAATACTAGAGAAGGACGCATTGGCCTGGTTTTGATACCCGCCTAGGATGGTACCGTAGTTTCCAGCTACGGTGCCGTTGAACCCACCGGCAATGCTGGCGTAGTCACTGGAGATGACGTTGTCTTTACCGCCCAGACTGGAAGCGTAATCGCCTGAGATGGTGGCGTTCTCGCCGAACAGAATACCCGCAATCCCGGTGTAGGAATGATTGGAGCCGACGATGAGGTTGTGGGACCCACTTCGAAGGTCTGCAGTGTCGTTTTCATTGTAGCCGATGATGAGATTCCCGAGTCCGAGGAGAGACCCTGTACTGCCGAGTCTGTCGTCTGTATAGCCTGATCCACTTTGAACCTGTAGGTTGGCGCCACTGATCATGATGGTGTTGCTCGCGGTGTCTACACTCATGTAGTCTGCCAGATTGCTGACGATGGAACCGAGGGCTGCATTGCTGTTCACCCAGTCCTCGGTGGCCAGCCCAACAAGGTCATTTTGACTGACGTAGTCGATCGATATCGATTGTACCGATCCCTGCAGGCTGAGGACATCCGTCATGTTCTGTGAGATCTGGTCACTCAGGCCATCGACGTCGCTTTGGGTAATGTATTCCCCATTGCTGAGGTCTGTGGTCGTGACGAGGGTATTCAGGATACTACTGCTGAGGTAGTCTGATTCAAGGTCGCTGATGGCATTCTCAGCCAAGATCAACCGCCCATTGTGGTCAAAGAGTGTCGTGTCGTGATCGGATATGGCTTGGGTATTGGCTAGGACATCACTTTGTAAGCCGTACCCTCTGGCGAGTACCCAGCTTTGGGTGGCATAGTTGACGAGGTCTGTACTCTGAACATAGCCATTTTCAATCACGAGGAGCCTAGTATTGAAGTTGCCAATTGTACCGGTATTGTTGGATATGAAGGCTGTGTTTTGATTGATGGATTGGGTGTTCAGTTGGACGGATGTATCCAGTGCATAGCCCTGATTTTCAACCCAGGTTTCTACAGCAAAGTTCTGTGAGTTCACCCAAGATTCAGTGGCGTATCCATTCAGGTCTGAACCAACCAGCATGGTGCTTTGAACACTGTCGATATCGTTTTCTGCATCGCGGAGTGCCAAGTCGTGGTCGTTCATCACCGAGAGCGCCAGGGTCAGGTCTTCTTGCTGTGTGCTTTGAGTATCTTCGAGTGTTTCCAATCGATCGGCAACATTGGCATCATTCCAATCTGTTTGGAGAGTGGTCAACTTTTGCTCCAGTTGATCGATTTGGTCTTGCAGCAGGGCATTTTGCTGCTGAAGCAGCTCAATTTGAGTTTGCTGGAGTTCGACTTCAGTTGTCACAGGGTCCTCTGTACATCCAAGCATCAACAGTATCCAGAATGAACGGCCAGTCATGTCTCTTATCGCTCCTCTTTAACGGGAACAATCCCCCGACAATACGTCATATTTGATGTGGTATCGGATTTTGTGAGTCTACGAACCGGTACCGGTTCTTTAAAACCTTTGACCTGAATTTCCTCGTATTGTCCTTGTTTGCCAATGTGCTCCAGGATTTCTTGATGGATGACGATTTCCCCCCCTTTTGCCGCCGTGCACAACCGTGCAGCAAGATTGACTGTAGCGCCAATTACAGTGTGCTCCATCCGCTCTGCACAGCCCATGTTGCCCATGATGACCCGACCCATACTGAGTCCGATGCCTATCTCAACTTCTTGATAGGACTCACCGGATTTTCGGGCTTTTCGTCTGTTGCGTTTGTTCAATTGACGGAGACTGTGCTGTACATGGTGTGCGCATTCATACGCCCGACGTTCTTTATCCTCTCCTTCAAAGATTACGAGAACGGCATCTCCCATATACTTATCAATGGAACCATTGTAGGCATCCATAATTATAATTTCTGCTTGGACTTCAATGTACTCATTGATCAGTCTAATGGTCTCCCGAGGACTAAAACTTTGAGTGAGTTCGGTAAACCCTCTGATATCCGTTTCCATGATGACGCATTCGATATTTCGCACCATGTTTAAGTCGACCTGAGATTGCTGTTCATTGGCATAGGCAATCATTTTGAGTGTGTGCTTGGGCAAAAACTTGAGCATCGAAAATCGTTCTCCCAATTGAGTGAGCGAGATATTAATAGCCCTAGCCAACAAGGTGAACTCATCCGCTGCACGTGTGTCAGTTGGGATTCTGTATTCGTAGTTTGCTTCTTGAATGGCAATGGTTCCTTGGAGCAGCTCATCCACTCTTCGTTTGGCCTGTCGATACATCCAAATACCCATGATCAACCACACGAAGAAGAAGAAGGCGTCGAACAATAGTCGAAGTAAGATATCTTCAATGAACGCATCGAGGACATCTTCCAAATCGCGATCCAGTTCAAGGATTCCCACGACATTTCCAGCTTTGTTTGTAAGAGGGACGAGTGCCGCTACAAACGTTCCATGATCATCGGTGAACATAGGAGTACTTTGCGGAATGCCTTCCCATGCTTTGGCATACATATCTGCTACATTATCCGGTGGGGAATAGGAATCTCCGATAAAGAGACTGTCTTGAAGCATTACAGTAAATCGATAGGTGTTTGTCAAATCGGAATCTTTCCGTAGGATATAGACTTGTTGGTCATTGAAGTCATGGTCCTGTTGCAATTGGCGAAGTTCCCTTTGCGAGATTTGAAATTCTTCTGATAAACCAACAGAGTTGTCCGTAAACGTACTTAACTGTTCCGTTGTTATATGAGGGGCTATCGTCATGCCAATTGCCATCGTATTGCGTCTAAATTCATTGACGACTTGTCTGCGCTCATATTCGTAAGACAAGATGGTATTGCTGATCAGCAGGGCGATCACCACCAATCCTGAACTGAGTACCAATCGACCGATGAACGATTGCAACAGTGGGATGTCGTTCGGTTGAAGGCTAGAGGTATCAGTTTTCATGGAGAGTACAGTCCTATATGGTGGATGCGATTATCGTTCCAACCCGATACTACCTACGAGAGCACCCACACTATCAGGTGCTTGAACAATGCAATCGCCTTCTAGAGTTTGACCGACGCGCTCGGTTTCAATCCGAAATTGATAGGGACCAGATTCAGTATCAAAAGACCCTCTAAACATCACATATTTCCCATTGTGATCCCCGATCATGTCACCCGAAAAGGAATCGTCCTCCCACGTGTACAACTCCATTGTGCCCTCAAGGAGATAGCCATTGTCTCTTTCTACGGTGTTGGTGACCTCAACTAGGGATTCTTGATTGGCATCAGCAAAAATACAGGTGCCATTCCATTCGCCTAGTAAAGCCGTTTCACACCCACACAGCATCAGAAAACAGGTTATCTTGAGCAATCTCATTGAGCCTCCACAGTCTACAGTGTAACTTAACTCGTCCAGGTATACCAAATGTCATCGAGAACTCTTTTTATTGGAGATGTCCATGGGTGTGCAGAGGAGCTTCGATCCCTTCTCGAAGTGGTTCAGCCAACACGCGGTATTCTGGTTGGTGATATGTTTCGAAAAGGTCCGGATAATCATGGGGTTTGGACTCTGATTCAGCAGTGGAATCTTGAGGCTGTCATTGGCAATCATGATTTGATATTGCTCAAAGAGGAGAAGGCCGGTCATCCGAAAGGGTTGATTGATTGGCTTACGGGATTGCCACTATGGATTGATGGTCAATATAGGCGAGGTAA
>CALDQI010000379.1:0-4323 GCA_937911635.1 uncultured Pseudomonadota bacterium
ATTGTCCAAAGTTGAATCGCTCCATCAAGGTATTGAGATTTCGTCCCCACATGTCCTTTGGAATTCCATAGACATACCGTGTGGCATCATATGATGGACCCAATCGATTGAAAATGGCCTCAGGAGGAGGCGTCTCTGCTTCTGTCCACATTGTATAACAGGTATATTCTGTCGCATTGGATCGACCATAAGAAAATGCTGCGACCATTTCACCTTCGACAATAACCCCCGTTTGTAGTGGTTGATTGGATGCAGATTGATATTCGGTTGTCCATTTCATTGTCCGAATTTTAAAGATACTCCCCTTGCTGTGAACTTTCCAATTGGTTTTGGCATTGCGTTCTTCTAAATTTAGAATTTGTACATCGTTTCCCTCAGACATTTTGACGTTGCTGGACATCTCTGGGATGAAAAATCGAATTTGGGTCGCTTGAAGGTCATTTGGGTCATCTTCCAAACAAATCAGATCGTCGACTTTGGCAGCTTTTAATTTCGAAATGCTAAAATTTGGCCACGTTAGCCGATGTCTGTCAGACTCCATTTGTGTGGTACTGAAATTGAGCTCGTGCAATGCCAGCCACAATTTTGCTATCGAGTTTAGAGGCTTTTTTGTAAAACTTCGATTGATAAAATCGGCTGTATCAACAACTTGAGACTCGGACGGAATAATATTGTGCTGCTTGGCAAGCGTATGAATGGCACGTAAAATTACGTCGATCGCGTCCAATTTTATTTTGTGTTCCGTACAAATCCGTTCATATTCTATAAATTTTCGTTTGAGGGTTTTCGCGTATAGGAAATCATACCAGACCGTAAAGTCCATAAAATTGAATAAGGGCGCCCAAAACCGTCGATTCACTTTAAAGTTTGGAATCCAGATCGTGATTAAATCGTGCCAGCTGTAAGAGATGATTTCGGGAAAAGCAATCCCTTGTCGTAGAAATGCTTGGATATCATACAGTTTTTTATGGTATTGAGAATGTCTGATATTTGAACTGCTTGGATTGATAAAGTCTTGTATTTGCTCAAATCGTTCAAAGGTGGTGTTTTGTTTGGTGATGTACTCAATGTTGAGTTGCATATAGTGCCGATTGACGAGTTCGAATAAATGATCAATTTGCTGAGAGGCCCAGTAAAAACCAGCAAAGTCGTATGTGTGAGTGCCGTAGGAGTCTTCTCCAATCACGAGAGTTTCGGTTGTGTGGCAGATATTGAGTATATGGTAAAGTTGATCGATTAGAGAGGTCAAGAGCGCATATTCATTTTCTGTAGAGAGTCCCTCAGAAACCTCAGTGTAATAGTAGGAAACATCAGCTTCGAGACGATCAATTCCCAGTTTACTTTTGCGTTTGAGGTTTTCTGTTTGTTTGAGTGCGCACAAACCAACGAACATTTTATGAATCAGATCGGGTGCGATAGACTCGAACATACTGCGTATCTTTTCTTTGGCCTCTTCTTTTGCTTGTTCCTTTTCCGCATCGGTTTTGGCTTTGCGGGATGGTTTGAAGTAGCGTGTATGGTGTGTGGCAAAGCGCTCTGCGGAAATTGCTGCATAGATAGGATCGAGGTTTATCAAATCCAATGTGTCTGAAGGGATTTCGCCATCTTCATATGCCGCGAAGTCAATCTGCTGTAAAGTATCTATCCAAGCGTTCCACCAGCCTGTGTGTGCTTGATTCAAACCGATGGAATTGTGTGCACTGTTTACTGGTGCAGTGATCGACAAACGCAAGCCATAAGAAAAGACGACATTGTTTGGTCTTTCCGTTTCCAAACTCAAAATGAATGCCATGTTGACATTGCTTGGCAATAGGGCTGATTGGAATCGATGGTTGTCTTCTGGCAGTACGGGGCTCAAAGATTGAATCGCTTGCGCTTTCAACAATAAAGCATCTTTTTCACCATACAAAGGGCTGATCTGGTTTTGGAAGTCGATGCCTTCTATAGAAGAGACGATGTCTCCAATGGTGAAAATTTGTTGTGCGTTGAGTTCCTCAACAATGGCGGGTTTGATTCCCGGGATTAATTCGATGCCCCAATGTTCAGTTTGAAGAGTTTGATCTCTGAGGTCAATGGGCGAAGGGCATTGTGTTAGACTTTCAACGCAGTCATCGATGTATGGACACCGTCCACAGGCAGGTTGAATCTTTAGAGGTACCTTTTTATGGTTTCGATTGAATAGAGTGTCTCGTTTGTTCCACAGACTTTGTACTGCACCTTGGAAGTCCGTAAACAATGGATACACATCCAACCAGTTGAACGATTGATATAGTAAGTTTGCATTCACACTTGGATTGGTTGCATTGGGTGTCCACAGCAATTTTGTCCAAGACTTCGAAGAGAGTTCTTTAACCTCAACTTTTCCAAGGATGCCATTTCCATTTGCGTGCACAAAGAATTTGTTTTGCAGTTCGAGTTCTTCAAGAAGAAAGGCAAGAGACCGAGCGTAAAATAAAATTTCCGCAAAATGTCGGTGCCCGATACTATCAGAAGGTGTGTGCTTAACATCAATGATGTTGATGGCCCAACGAGTTTGACGTTCGTCTAGAGAAACTTCTCGTAAACGACCATCGCTGCAGATCTCTTGTACTCCTCCACTAGTTTGCAATTTGTGGATGACGATGAGATCTGGTCGAATACTTCTGGTTTTACCATATCTATGTGCAGGATCATTTCCAATGGTCGGAATGGTATTATCCTCAATTCCGAAAATGAGTTGGATGAACTCTGCATTCATAGACCATTGATGCTCGAGTAGTAAGACCTTATTATTGTATGCCACACGATTGTACAGTTGTGTAAAACATGCTTTATCCAGTATGACTTCTTTGAGTATGTCCGGATAACCAGGTGGATTTCGCTGGAACGAAAGGTCTTGGCTCATATAATCGAGTAAGATTTTATAGACCTCCTTTTCATATTCTTTTCCCGCATTTGTGAGTGCATTTGTTTGAGAAGAGTATCCCGATCGTAGGGTGATGTTGTTGGGGTGTTGAAGCCATCGGGGGTCATGATTTCCAAGAGATATATAGAGTTGCCGGTGACATCGAGTGTCGACAAACGATGAGATGGATTTTTTTCCAAACTTTCCTGGTTGGGGTTTTCCAAGTTGAGGTTTGATACTACTCATGTCTGCCTCTGCAGTTGCTGTGCTCTTATCTAGAATGTAATCACACCATATCAGAAATGTTTAATGGGCGTCAATCCTGATAAAATAATGGGATTTTGTCTTATTTTCAGCACCATATGGAGAACAAAATAAACATTCTTTTTTTTTACTTTTCAAATAACATACTCTACAAAGTTTATGACCATGTTTACATGTTGAAATACACATTGATTGTTCATAACAACAATCACAAATATTTACCATAATCTATTATAAATAGATTATGACCATGTCCCTTCACTATACGAATACTAGAAACGTTAATACTACATACAACTTAACCGAAACCCGCCACCCTCTTACCAAATATTTGGAAACTAGAGACTTTACGCCTAGAGATAGACCACCATCTTTGGCTGGAAGATTTATACCCAGGGAAATTGGTAATACGTTTTGGGGTAGGATTAGGGCTTTTGACCACAATTCCGTAAAAAGAATGCTTCTAAAGGAACCGTTATTAATTAAAGCTAAATGGCAAGATTTGACTCCCATTACTTGTTTGCTTTCCTTACCAAATAGAATTATTAGAACTGATCTGGCAGATATGTATTGGGAAAACCACGCTAAACGCTTAATTAAGATGTTACGAATCTTATGTAATAATGGGGCTGAAATTAATTCAGAGGTTTTATTGCCTTATATCGAGCGTTATCATTTTCATACCGAATTATTTGCCGTCAGAGTTTTTAATTTGCTTCTTCATAGGGGGTTAAATACCGATAAATACCGCCTTCTAGACGAAAATGAGGTTCAGTATTTAGAAGCTGTTAAGCACGCACGCCAAGAAACGTATGTTTTTTGGGGGAGAAAGGTTATCAGTGATAATATTAGATTGTCTTGTAGAAAATTGTTGCACGTTTATTTGAGGGATACTATGTTAAAACCTCAACTTAATATAGATGTAATAGGGAATATCACTTCTTTTATTTAATTGTATTAAAAAAAGAGATATTATCTTATAATGCTCCAACAACATCTAGTAAATACACTTGTTTTAAGCAATAAATTACATTGTAATAATTCACAACACTCTATAAGATGTTTTGTCTGTTTATTTAATAGCCTTGTCATGGCTAATCAAGTTAGAGATCATCAACAATTATACGACATGTTTATGATGATTTATTTCATGTTGTTTTTTTATTTTAATAATC
>CALDQI010000380.1:0-9338 GCA_937911635.1 uncultured Pseudomonadota bacterium
GTATTAGCCGGAAACACCTCCACTTTTAAATTTCTTTTTAACGTCGGGGGTTCCTTTGTTCCATTAATAAAGATTGGAACAGAGGTACTGATTATTCCAAGCAAAATAATGAACCCAAGGGTCATCTTGGGTACCTTGCCCCACAACCCTCCTGGAGAGAAGTCTTCCGAATCTGCAACCTGCCCCATCGTTTCATCTTTCAAACTCACATTACCAGACTGAGCATCTTCAGTAACGGGAGATTCTAAGGTAGAGGCAAACGTCTCAATGGCCTCCAACATCTCTCTTGCCCTTTGATATCGCCTTTTTGGGTCTTCTTGAGTTGCCTTTTCATAAACCACCCTCAAGGCATCCGGAGAGTCCATCGGAAAAGCAGGGGCCCTTGTTGGCATTCTCGGGGCACTACCCAACAGTGCACTCAATATCAATCCCGCGGCATAAATATCAGATTGGGCTGATGCTTTACCTTGAAACTGTTCCGGAGCCATCCAATCGTCTGACCCCATTCTAGAACTGGTATGTGTCGCTGTCAAGTTCCGTTTTTGATTGTCCTTGGCAATACCAAAATCAATCAAATATAACTGACCTGTCTCAGAAATCATAATGTTACTGGGCTTAATATCGCGATGCCAAACATCCGCATCATGAATATAAATCAACACATTCAATAGTTTCTTGATTAAGTGAATACTCTCAGAAACAGATAATTTCGAATACAACTTCAAGTGTTCTGATAAAGAATCCCCTCTGATCAATTCCATTTCAACAAACGGAGCTCCATCTGGCGTGATAGATCTTGTGTAGACTTCGACAATCGATGGATGTTGTAACTTAGCTAGGGTCTCTGCTGCCCGCTCCATCCGTTTCCATTGACTTTTGTCACGAATATATTGTGAATTTAAAATCTTCAAAGCACGAGGAAGTCCCAATGAATTTTTCACCTCGTATACCTGCCCCATTCCTCCTTTACCTAGCAAGCCAACAAACTCATACTGCCCAGCAAAATCCGACGGAAATACAGATGACATCGATTTGACGAACTCAATGTCCACCTCTGTTTCTTCAAGCAAATGCCAAGCCCCAGCATCCTTCAGATACTTTCGCCACTCAATCTTCATCCCGTCGATGTGCTGAAGCGGAATTTGTGATGCTCTGGTCAAGTAAATCGGATGAATATACTTTGGATCTTGGGCACCTGATTTCTCTTCAAACCATAGATACTGTGGAACTCCATGTGATGTCTTTCGTTGGATGAGTGGAAATAGTGACAACATCTTCGTATAGTTTGAATCGAGAAACATAGGGACACCCTCTAAGGGTTGTCTTTTACATCGCAACTCGACACCTTCATGTTCCTCTTCCCCACCCTTGGAAGCTCTCCAATAGGCTGAATAATACCCCTCTCTGGGTCTGGGTGTCACGTGCATAAACGTACCAAAGTGATAATTTCTCAAAAACTGAATACCGAGTAGCAATTGATCCAGTACCGGTTTGAGAATCTCCATCTGTTCAACAGCAGCATCCTTAGGTAAAAACATTACTCGGTGCGCATAATTATTCCTTTTATTAGGAAAAATAGTTTGAATCTCATCCCACCTTTCATCCTGAAAGAAGTCAACCAGTTCCACAAGAAATGGTTGTTTATTTTGAGCTATCATAAACCCGACAGTGGAGCGATTAAGGGCCAACAATTTGCCCATGGAAGGCGGGTTTAGCATTTGAATCCATCGCTTGGTATCCTTTTCCGAAGCACCTTCTGCAATCGCATTGGAAACGTTCACGATTGCCAAAAATCGAAAAATCCCTTCACCAAGCAACAATGCGAATGCATAACGGGCACTTGGACTGTCAGCAGAACGATACTTCCTATACAATCCAGACAAAGGATATGGTAACTCATAACGGGCAATACTTCCTGTTAAACTAGGCTTTGTATTGTTGATTGCCATGATCCCCCCCCAACTTTTAATATTCGATATACATTCAAGTATTTAGCAAATTACCATAAACCATTCAATGTATTTTATCATTAGGCAGGTATATTTACAGACATCGAATTAGGTTACCTAAATCGTCACAATGGGAATCTCAGACCACCTTGTCGTATATCTAGGTGATCGTCGACGCTGCTGACCGTGCATTTGCCGAATGCTTTTCGGGGTCACTCCGACTGTTAAAGTTCCACGACCGAACTGCTGGTTCACACCATCTAGAATCTGCATCACTCGTGGGTCTGACGGCTGGGTAAATAGCGACAACTGTTGGATGCCGATGGGTTCAAAGTCCTGAGCACACAATGCGATTCGCTTTACACCGAATTCTAGTGTCTGGGACAACAATTCTGTACACATCACCCTAACCACACTCAATAATACCCGTGTATCATCAGTGGGCATCTCGAGTCCTCTCGATGTCCTCACCCACTTTCTACCTTCACTGTAACTGCCAGACAGAGATAGAGTCAATCGACCTGCACAAACTTCTTTTCGCCGTAATTTTCGAGACAATTCCTGTACAAAAGCAAATGTTCTTTCCTCTATACGATATGGACTCCACAGAGATTCAGGTAATGACCGACTGAAGATGACCGTTTGTGGTTTCGGTGGGGCTAGATTGAACTCGATGACGGACTCTCCCCACAGTTCAGTCCACGTTCTCCAGCCAGTGACTGTGAGCAATTTCCGTACCCATATACTGTCTGCCTGTGTAAAATCCCAAGCCGTTTCGATAGTGGCATCCAAAAGCTTGCGCTTAGAGGCACTACCGATGCCCCACACATCTCCCACATCTACCATTTTCAGGGCATCTATTCTGTCCAGTTCAGTACCGATGACAGACACCCCTTCAAATCCGAAGTGAGTGCGAGATAGCAATCCCTTCTTCGCCAGACGATTGGCTACCTTCGCCAGTGTTTTGGTTGGAGCGACTCCAATCGACACTGGTATACCGACACTATTCCAAATGGTCTCACGAATCTGTGAGGCAATCTTAGCCAATCTCGTGATCGGAAAACCAGATAGATCGACAAAAGATTCATCGATAGAATAGACCTCCATATCCGGAACTATCGATTCAATGGTTTGCATCACCCGGTGAGAAATGTCGCCATACAGTGTGTAATTAGAGGAGAACACCTGTATCTTGTGTAGATGAACGTGCTCTTTGATTTTAAAGAATGGCACTCCCATCGGTATACCGAGCGCTTTACTTTCATCTGAGCGAGCAATTACACAACCGTCATTATTGGATAATACTACAATCGGTTTACTGCGTAAGTCCGGACGGAATAGACGCTCACAAGAAGCGTAGAAATTGTTACAGTCAATCAGAGCAATCATTTCGGTTTACTCTAGCCTTCGTCCACAGGTCGACCGGTGCAAGAATGGATAGCGTACCGAACCACACCCCACACTTCCCAGTCCATATGCTCACTGAGGTGTATACTTGGATAGGATGGATTTTCAGCTTGTAAAATGAGTTTACCGCCCTGTTTCATCCATCGCTTGATGGTAAACTCCCCTTCGACGATGGCCAACACAATGTCTCGATTATTGGGTCTCTCCCCTCTCTCCACAACAATCAGGTCTCCATCTAGGATGCCTGCATCTCGCATAGAGTCTCCTTTCACACGCACAAAGAAGGTCGATGTCGGTTGCCGAATCAACAGTTCATTGAGGTCAAGAACCTTATCGATGCTTCCCTCTGCTGGAGATGGAAAACCAGCAGATACCGTCGAAACCATCAGTGGTAAAGAAACATACGACAGTTTATCCAAGGGCGCACACGGCAAGATTTCCAAAACGTTGTTGTACTTGTATGACATAAGAACTCCATCTATGACATACAGTATACTGAACATGTGTTCATATTGCAACTCATTTTTCATCCGTGACAAAACTGCGCAGTCGCTTTGATAGACATCGTCATCAAAGTCCATACCACGAACGCTCAGATCATTGGCACTTGTTAAGGCACAACCCAAGATGTACCGAAGGACAACCACCTCACAGTGTTTGCCCGTTCAATGTGGTGCCTATTCAGTCTCACCTTCTTGGGGACTTTCTACATTTTCCTGATCCTCTTCTAGAGTCGCTTCGGCATCTGTATTCGAACTGGACTCATCTATCTGGGTTCCGTATTTGGAAAGATAGTCTTGAATATCTTTGAGTACACCAACTTCCTGACCTTGCATATTCATTTGTTTCAGTTTGATTGAATACGACTCCATAGAGTCTTTGTCTGTCCCAGTGATTAAGACAATCTCGGAACTAAGCATCTCTCGCTTAGCCTCTGAAATATCAGACCACATCACCGTAAACCCCTCATCTGTACCCAGTTCCATATCCAAAACCTTTATGCCTTGTGGTGTCAATACAATTTCATCATTTCTATTCGCAAAATACTTCAAGCTTGCAAAGACGATTGAAAGGATGTTGAACCCGATATATGCAAGCCCAAAGTTGTAATCACCATCAGATATATCTGGTAATGCTACCAAATACTGGTACAAATATCCCACAACCCCAAATCCAAAGAGGAGGTTTAAATACAACGGCCACTCTTTTGGATTGTACGTTATCGAATTTTCCGCCTCATCGACCACACGAGATTTGGAAAGTATCAAGACAGGAAGCGCAACCAAAAACGAAACAACAAAAGTGTATACCAAGACCCACCCAAACAGATGCCAGAGTTGCAGCCAAAAGTACACTATTCCAACTACAAATAAAACGATTATACTCAATCCGAGAACACCAGTAAATAACGCTTTCATAACTTCTCCTTATCGAACGCATTGTAATATTCATTCTATCAAATCACCTACGAATCTTATCACATACAAATAGGATTTAATATACAGATCTCTCGAACTAGAGGGTAAACGTATCGACGGATATAAGTCTCAATAGCAATCAATCAAATAAGTCATCACCTTTGAACACACACCTTCTTCTTGAGCAAACCAAATCGAAGGCAACCTCGGCAGTCGCTCCAGCATCAGATTCCCACGTCTGTCTCCATGAAACCAATATGTTCCCACTCTCGCCACAAAGCAAACCATCTGATGGTGGTCGGACTTGGTAAGCGACTGATGAACCTCCACAACCGAACGGGCAATGTTCACATGACCACAATCGATGGTGCCTATACCTTCTGGATACACCACTTCCAATTGTGCAAAGGTGCACCAACGCCCCTCACGATGGAGATACCGAGCCTTGAACAACATCGGAGCGACATCTGTTTTCGGCTTTAGAGCAAGCAGTTCATCCCGGCGATATCTGGATTGTCTTCGAGACATGTATACTCATTATTGATGTGGTATGAAATACATACTGTATCGTGGCACTTAAGAAATAACATCTCCGGAGATTGGTATGGCGTTAACGCAGGATCAGATTTCAAAATTGGTCGATTTGCTACGATCTAACGAACAAGAATTCGTGCAACAAGGCATGATGTTGACTGAAACTCTGATTCAGGACCCCTCGGAGTTCTCCTATTTTTTCAAGGATCTAACAACACAGCCTGTACCTCAAAACCCCTCGTTTCAGAGTATCCAACAGATATTTTAGCAAGTACAAATCGATGACCTCAGAATCTTTCGCTACACTACAAGAACGCTGTTGAGCTGCTGGAGTCTGGGAATGCTCGCTCAATGGAATCCCAAGATCGTAGAGGAAACGACAACACTCACACTATCAAGTTCACACCTCTGTACCCTTCCATCAACTCTTCAACATCTCACTAAATTACAATCTCTCGACCTACGCCACAATCGTCTCCAAACCTTATCAACGTGGCTGGGAGATTTAACCGAACTGAAAGAGCTGAACGTCTCAAATAATCCTTTACGTTCACTACCGACCAACCTCCGTACATTACATATTGATGATAATCAGTGGAGTAATCTTCAGACGGATCTTTGGTCATTGACTTCGTTAAGACACTTGGACCTGCGAGAATGTACCATCAACCGTATCCCATGGATGATACAAAATCTTATAGAACTCAGAACACTACTCGTTGCCCACAACACCCCTCCACCACGAAGAGACCATCTGTCATCCCTTCAATTGTTACAACAACGAAAGGAACTTGCTAAAAGGTGTACCTACCTTCCCTATTCTCTATTTGACTTACCTCATCTCGAAATACTCGAACTCCGACTCTATACCTACTCACTAGACTGGCTCGAACGATTGGAACACCACAGTAAGAAGTTTATCGATTTGATGCTGCAAACGGATAGTGGTACCATCCAATCTACAGCCATCATAGAGAATGTATTTCCGAATTCTGAGCAGGCATTATGGGCACTGGGAGAGATCGTACAATGGAATGTTCATCTACAGTCAAGCATCAATGAGTTGGATCTGACTGGGACACAGATGCTTGAGTTACCCAGAGGAATCACACATCTAGACAATCTATCACACTTAAATCTATCCGATAACCATCTAAGCGAACTCCCCGAATGGCTAATGGACATACCATCACTCAAAGTATTGATAGTCAGCAACAATCCGATATCTATTCTACCGACATTTTTGGAAGACATGACCAATCTAGAAGAGATTCACCTGGATGGTACCAACATTGATACCGAGAATCGAATTTGGTTGGAGGCTTTAATGTCACATTGTGAGCTGTACTTTTGATCTACATCTCTCGCATCTGTATATATAAATTATCATCCTATCACCGAGTTCATCATGCGCTTACCTAAAACCCATGTCGAAAAAATCACAACACTCTTTGCCAACGAAGACTTTGCCTACACTCTCCAAGCGGTTGAGTTGGTCGATACATTGGTGGATAGCGAAGAGGATTTCATGCATTTTCTAGAGAGTGTTCGAGACTGTGAACTCTCCAACAAACTGACCATCGAGGAATTGACCTGGGTCTTTGAGGCATATAGAGATAGTAAGTACTACTTAGGTCTATGGTCATTCTGGAAACTCGTGAGTTGGGATTCAAGCCGATTTAGAAACACAACTAGCCTAAGGCTCATCAAGAGATCTTTGCAAGCACTTCCTAAGAACATCGACTCATTCCCGAAGCTCCAAGAACTCCTTTTGCGAATCAATCGTCTCGCCACATTACCAGAGACCTTTACGTCTCTGCAACGATTGCGAACTCTAGACATCTCTGAAAATCACTTCTCTGTATTTCCTGCCTCCCTACTGGAATGTCGACGCCTGAAAAAGTTGAACTTTACTCGGAACAAACTGACCGAAATACCTGTGGATATTAGTAACTTGAGCCAACTGTATAGATTCGAACTATTTCAAAACAGACTCCAAACTTTACCGGAGACTTTTGGAGCACTCACATCCCTCAAGACATTACTCTTAAGATTCAATCAACTGGAATACCTCCCCGAATCATTTGGGGATCTGTCATCGCTCGACTACTGTGACCTCTCGGAAAACATATTGGATAGTTTACCAGAATCTGTAGGCAATCTACATATCCTCACAATGTTGAATCTCGGTAAGAACAATCTTGACGGTCTTCCTAATTCCATTTATGAACTTAGCCTTCTCGAAAGATTGCAACTGAATGACAATCAACTCACAAGCCTATCAGAGAGTATCGGTAAACTGACCAACCTTAGATTTCTTGACTTAACCAACAACCCACTAATCAATCTTCCTGAATCTATCGGCAAACTATCGAGACTGACACGACTTGACTTACAAGGCTGCCCCCTCACCACATTGCCGGCATCATTACTCAACCTGCAGTCGCTAGAGAGACTCTCGATACCAATCGTAAACTTCGACGACAAAGAGATCCAGGCACTCCGGCAGAAGTTACCCAATTGTATCATCAATTGAGCACATCGGATGTCTCAAGTCAGACATCAGATAAACAATACAACATCGCCTTTTAATAGTATATTGGTGAAACCAAGAACCACTTTTGTTTGCCGTCAAAGGCTGGTAACGGAATATCGCTTCAAGTATTTGTTCTACCAAAGTATACAGGTGTCACATGTCCGCGTCACAAACACACATTGCCAAAATTGCAGATATTATGAAGTCTCCAAAGAAGGAAGACTTCAATCAGGGTGTCACACTTGTAGCCAGTATGATCACAACTCCGGATGAATTTAGACAGTTGCTAGAACTCATCGTCGGTCAGACTTTGCCAACACGCCTAAACTTTGCAACCTTCATATCCATCTTTAGCCACTTGATTACCAAAAAGACGGTTGGTAGCCACCCTTTTCTAACAACGGTCGATGACTTCAGCGTTCGAAACGAAGCTGCATTTTGGGGATGGATAACATATCTGAGTTTCACCTCGCAGAATATTATCTCTCTGGTCGGCGATACGCTCGATTTATCCAACTCAGAGTTAACAGATCTGCCAAACGGACTGCATATACTCTCTCATATTACGGGATTAGACTTGAGCAACAACCGTTTCTCTGTCCTCCCACCTGTACTGTCAACATTTTCCCACCTGACAAGCATAAACCTTTGTTCCAACTCCCTGACACAGCTCCCGACAAAGTTTATACATCCAAACCAGTTGGAAAGCCTAGACATCTCACACAATCGAATCACCTCTGCGTCATGGTTGACGCGTATGCCAAATCTGGTGGAGCTATATGCCCAACACAACGTTCTCAAAACCTTACCTTCCAACGTTCACTGTCCGAATTTGGTGTGTGTGAATATCCGAGACAATCCAATATCCAAGATTCCGAGTTGGCTCCTGCATTCGAACACCAGCCCCCTGATTCTCTCCACAGAAAATCTCGCTCGCCAATGGATAGATGAGTTGCCCGAAGACAGCAGAAAGGCTCTGGTGTCAAAATCACTGGGCAAACCGTTCTCAGCCGTTCAAGGATTCGCTGGGATAACTGAAAATACTAACGAATATAGCACCAACTTCAATCAATATACACGCCTATGGTATATTGGTCACCTTATGAAATGGTCCCCAGGGTTGGTGAGTACAATCACACGTTTGGCACTCAAGACCGATGATCTACCTGATGCAATCCAATATCTGACTGCATTAACTGCAATCGATCTGTCCGCGAATGGTCTGATATCTTTGCATCCTGGTGTTCTACAGCTCACACAGATTACAGAGTTGGGGTTACAAAACAACTGTTTGGTGTCATTACCACCTAATTTCCATCATCTGCATCAATTACAAACGCTCACCTTAAACACAAATCCACTCACGACGCTTCCCGCATCCTTTTCAACGTTTACCAACTTAACGAAACTAAGCCTGACCGCTACCCAGTTGTGTACAATCCCTGATCTAAGCGCATCGATAGATCACCTGATGGAACTGTCTCTTTCCGATAC
>CALDQI010000381.1:0-14421 GCA_937911635.1 uncultured Pseudomonadota bacterium
TCCATATTGAAATATTTCATTCAATCGGCTAGGTTGGACAGAACTTGGAGGCCAAATGCTTGCAACCTTACCCTTTTTTGCACCTGTTCAGTTTACCATCCCCATTATAGACGTTCCGATTCATGGATTCGGAATGATGGTGGCCCTTGGACTCTATCTCGGTACAGAGATGGCGATGTCAAAAGCTAAGCGTGATGGGTTGGACCCCGATATTATCAATCGGGTGGTCACTTGGATGATCGTTGGTATTTTTGTGGGTGGTCACTTGGGACACGCTCTCTTTTACGAACCAGAAAAGATTGCTGCCGATCCGCTGTATCTCTTTAAAGTTTGGGATGGTCTATCTAGTTTTGGTGGATTCATCGTGACGGCATTCCTGTGCTGGCTCTTTTTCCGCAAAGAAAACAACCGCGTAAAGAAGGCAAACCCGCAGCGGAAAGAAGTTGGCAAACCACTCTTGCTCCCGGTACGTGCAAGTCATTATGGTGATTGTGTCATCTACGGATTCCCGATGGCGTTCGGATTTGGACGGATTGGTTGCTTTATGGCACACGACCACCCTGGTTTAGAAAGCGATTTCTTTTTGGCGGTTCAAGGAGTCTGTCGAAATCACTGGACGGATGTCAATTACGCATGCCACGATTTAGGACTCTATGAAGCCATCTGGGCTTGTTCGATGATTGGTGTGGTCTATTTCCTAGATAAGAAGGCTCGATTCCCAGGATTTTACTTGGCGATGATTCCAATGGTCTACGCTCCTTTTCGAGTATTCTTTGACAGTTTGCGGACTGCAGACACACGCTATGCTGGATTGACACCAGCACAGTATGGAGCGATGATTCTATTTGTGGTTGGCTCTTCTGTACTGATCGTACAACGCAAAAAGAAAGCCGTACGGACGATGACTTCTGAATCAGATGCCATACCCTATGACCCTGTTGTGACGCCTGAGTCAGAAGAGACTCCAACAGCTTGATTAGAACATCTGCTCTAAACTCCGTTTACGTTCGAGTTTGATTTCTCATCATGTAATGACTCTCAGAATCCAAGCTGAGTCAAATCAAATCCGCAAAGGTTTCCATCAATTCGGGATGTTCCTCAAAGTAAGGCATCAATCGCTCAAAATCATCTTCAAATGTCGTCTTTCGCATGTGTTCATAAGCAGCTCTAGAACCATCAGGATGGGGAAACAACCAACGCCCTTTCGACATTGTATCCACAAAAGGTTCCTTGTGATACTTGTCTATCGATGGATTCCAAGGAAGATAAATAGCTCCATTACATACTTGTAAATTTGAGACCATCTCAATGACTTCACTGTATCCTGCATCTTCAGTATTAAACCGCGACCGATTACCGAATCCGTAGATAAACTTATTCGGCCAAATTTTGGAACTCACAGACCAGCCCAAATTTTCCTGTTCCTCTTCAAACAAACATAGATGAATGGTTCTAGACCGTGCCTCTAATGGAGTAGAACAAGAGACGACCAATATAAAGTCACCAGCAACCATTAGCATCGCATCGGCTGCTTCATCATCCGAAGGACGTATATTCCAAATAAAAGACGTGTTAAAGTAACTAAGTTCCGTTCCAACCCGTGTGCCATCGCGTGTCACGTGAACATTCTTTAAATAGTTTCCAGCTTGGTCATAATGCAATTCCAACATCTTCATACTCCTTGTATTATCAATTAAATCAAATCAGCAAAGGTTTCCATCAGTTCGGGATGAGTATCAAAATGAGGCATCAATCGCTCCAAATCATCTTCTAACGTGGTTTTCTTCATGTGTTCATAAGCGGCTCTTGAACCGTCTGGATGAGGAAACAACCATCGTCCCTTCGAAGTCATATCAACAAAGTCTTTGGTGTCATAATCATGTTTACAAGAGACACCTGGGTTCATCGGGAGATAAATTGCCCCTTTAAACGTTTGAAGACCACTGGCGGCAGCTTGCAGCTCACCAAAAGTCGTATCATTCCCATAACTGTCTGGGTAAAACAACAGTGCACGCTGATCCCAAATCTTTTCATCACCACGCCAGTGTTGAGTCAGTTCTCCTTCAAAGAAACAGAGGTGAATACTCTTTTGAGAGTGCATACAAATGGGTGTTGAATCAGAAATGAGCAGCAAGAAATCACCCACCACCATCAGGTCAGCTACGGCGTCGATATCCAAAGTGATGTAGGTCCACTCAAAAGCCATCGTCATTTTAGGAATCGGCGTCCCAACTTTTTTTCCATTTCTCGTTAGGTGATAGCCCGTAGACTTCTTGTGCAATTTTAACCCACTCATCATTCTCTCCATTTGTGTTAGATTACTGACATTATCGTAGTATATTTGAGGAGTTCTATGCAACAAAAAGAGTGGACCATCATAAACAATATGATCCAGCCTATGGATATGCGTCCCCCATCCTTTCTATGCATCGATATGATGAAGGCAATTGAACAACTGGGTTTCGAAAATGTCTACATGCGCGGTTCTGTAACAGAAGAGGTTATCCCACATCCCAAATCGGATGTCGATATCATTGCTTTCCTCGATCGCAACCCACACCCCAATATTCGCCTAGAGATTCAAGAAGCTCTGCGACCTTTCAATCGACCTTGTGATGTCTTGGTCATGAGTCGAGAAGCGTACATGCAAAACCGAGCGCTATCGCTTCTCGGATGTACCCGTAGCCTCAGCATATCTGGGCGCGAAACACTGCTGCAGCCTGTACCCGCAGACATGGAACTTGCAAGAGCCTTGTGGGCACAGTACAATCCCAGTCGATACAAAGATAGGTATCCCCCTGAGCGAGCCCTCATCACTGCCAAACAACTCTTTAGAGCCGTAGGCGTGATTCGACTCGTCGAAGACAATCGCCTATCCAGACAACTCTACACCTGCCTGCAATGGGCACACGAAATTGCACCCCGTCACGTCGCTGAAACGTATGATGAGATGTGGTTCAATCTAAAAAGACGCACATGGAAATCTGTTCCTGTAGAACCTGTGGTAGAGTGGTTAATAAATAAAGCACAAACCCATAATTTGCAACCCATTACGTAGGTGTTTCAATGTCCACACTTTCACTCGACGAACTCAAAGAAAAGGTTCTCCCACTATTCAAAAGTCAAGATCCCGCTTTTATCCGACAAGGTATGCTTCTGATCGACACTGTCTTCGAAGAACAACCAGAGATTCTAGATGTATTCAAAGACCAACGAGGAAAATGGGACACCAGTTGGATTGGCAAATCCACCATCGATTTGGAGGTCCGTGTCTGGCTCATGGGCTGCCGAGCAAAGTTGGGGGCTCGGATTACGCATCTACACTGTAGAGAACACAGTCTAACTCCCTTAGAAGTCCCTTCTTCACTTCCATACCTGACAACATTAGACTCTATGGAGGTCTCTGCCTATGGACTGTCAGAAACACTTGTACAGGTCATCGAGCACAATCCGAACCTTCGACGTATAGAACTGAATCTCTATGACCATTATTCTCAAAAGTTCTCCTACGAAGAGATGGTGGGTTTTCAAGACAGACTGAACCGATTGTTCAAGAGTATGTCAAATGTAAAGAATCTGATGATGCGAATCCAAATGGAGTTTCAAGATGAAACAAAGGCATTCACATATGACCTCTCTAATTTAGCATCCATTAATAAAATATGGATTCAACACAGGGCCCATTCCATCATTACCCGTCTTCCTCCTGCACCACTCGACAACTTTATTTGGTACACAAGCAATGGCAGAAATGAAATAGTAGACCCAAATGGTTTCCCAGCATCTTTGGGACAGCTTAGTCTCTACTGTATACCGCACCCCATTCAACCTCTGCTCAAGAACGTCGATAAAATGACCAGCATTGATATTGATGATTGTGCTGACTACGCGACCCTTTTCGACGCAACAGGCTCCATCATGCAATACACCATCAACGATAGTGGCAAATTATCATGGACCTGCAGGGCTGATTTTAATCAACACAATAAAGAACTCATCGCAGCTCGAGTTGATCATGTTGTGGCTTGTGGGGATGCGCTCAAGGTTCATTCATTGGACTGGATACGTGGTTCGTGGACACTGCCAGTTCTACACAAAATGCTCAACCTCGAACATATGCGTGTGGAACATCTAGACAACATCGAAGATCTACATCTTCTCAAAGACTTTACGAGGCTAAAAGAACTGGATATGCGATCGTTAAAACTGACAGAGTTCCCAGCCTCAATCGAACTCCCCGACCAACTGGACAAGTTCGACCTATCGGATCATAAATTTTCGACAGATGCAGATGTCTCTGGACTGAAACGCTTTGTGGATGATATCATACTGGTCGAAGATCGAATTGAAAATGAAAGCACATACAATAAAAGCCAGAATGAACATCGCATCAAATATCTCCCTTACAATGGAACGTCTCCAATCCATCCAACCTTCAACACCTTCCGTCTCGAACACCTCTGTGAAAAGGTCTCTAGAGGTGATCTAACTGTTCATCAACTGTGTTTAAAAGACTTCGAATGTTCATCCTATGATGTCAACTGGTCTGCGCTCAAGGATTTAGAGGTGTTGGATCTACGAAACCTTGATCTGTCCGAACTTCCCAATTCACTCACTTCATGTCCAAACCTACGTATTGTCTACACCAAAGAAACCGATGCTGTAAAGGATGCCTCTCTCGTACAAAGTATGCGCAATTCACTCCAATCTCTACACTGTAAGCGTGATGATGTGACTGCCCTAGACGAGAGTACAATCCAATCCTTGAAGTCATTGTCTTTGCGCGGCTGTATGCTGAAAACATTGCCTGAAGCACTCAGTGATTTACACGACATCGAGTTCTTGGATCTCTCATTCAACATTCTGAAGACCGAAGCCCTGAATACCATTCAGTCAGCACTTAAACTGTGGGGATTGGATGTATCTCTGACGAGTATCAAAGCACCCGACAATGGCTTTCCAATGTTTCCAGACTTGAAGGTCATCTATCTTGCAAAGAACCAATTTGAAGACCCAAGTTGGGCCAGTGCATTTCCAACTGTAGAACTCCGTCAAAAGATGCGTGGTTAACCACACTCGCCTCAGTCGGTTGACGGCAAGTCTTCTTTGGCATTCGGAATATCATCCCACAATGCAAATCGGTCCGGTTGATGGAAATCTGGTTGCGGACCTGGTAAGGGTGTGTGACAGCAATACCGACGTTTTCCACCCGTTGTGTGGATGGCAAAGGCATTGAATCGTACAATCTTCTCCGGAAGCCATGTATACGCCAACAGCCCTATCCCGCCCCAATAATTCCCGGATCGAATGGGTTTCCACAACATTGAAATTTCCTTTTGCACAATAGAACGGGGAGCATCGAGTGTCAGAACCAAGTGATGACCATGAGGACCAACTTCAACCTCTGTGTATTCACCATTCTCGCCAACAAAAAATAATTCTACGACCTCATAGTTCCACAACTCCCATGTACCCTTTTCTGGGTCAGATTCCGTTGGGGGAGGGGTATCTTCATAGCATTTTGCAGAAGCATAAAATGCCAGGCCATCGTCTTGCAATTCAATTTCAATGTAAATAGAATCGTTCTGAGGCAGGGGTGTACCATCCCATTCCTTATTGATATATAAGGATTTTTTCACTGACACGAACGACTCGCATTCCAGTCTGTTGGAGTACTCAACTCTTCCGCCAGCACTCTGCTTGGCCATCGAACAAAGCCTACCTTCCACAGTTGATTGTGGGTCATCGATTCGGTGTACTGTCCGACGAGTTGTCCTTCAACATACATTCGAATGGTGGCTTCAGACTCCCCTGCACCATTGTCAGAGAAATAATGCACTCTGAAGAAGTAGTCTCCATCTTCTGCGGATAAGACTTCAATGCGCTCTGCTACAGACCCATCTTCCGAATCACTCAGCAATACTGGATTCGCATCTGCTGTACTAGACCAACCCGGTTCTGAGTTGCACCAGCAGCAGTCTGAATCAAATAGAAAGAGTCCATCTTCGATTGTCGTCATGTGCAAATCAAAGTCCGCTTGAGAATCTGTCCAAGACAGCTCAGCATACACATCTGCAACTGGCTCTACCGTCCACAAACATTCTGCCTGAGGAGATCGCTGACCGAGAGCGTTCTCTACAATCAAACCGACCTGATAGGTACCAGCAACATCCAAGTCCAGATCCACACTGGTCTCAGAGTCAGAGATCTGCAGCGCTGCATTTGAGCCAACGGGTATCTGTAAGGCTGACCAGTCATAGGTCAGTTCCAAGCCACTTGGATCGTTTGAGGAGGTGCCATCCACTGTCACCGTCTCTCCCATCAACGTACTGGATGGGCAAGCGAGCGACGCCACAGGATACGTGGACTCCCCGCCCCCATTGCCAACGAGTAAGACAGATACCTCAGGCTCATCAGAGTCATCCGAATAAATTATGAAATCGCCCTGATCCCCAATGTCTTGTACAGGGGTATAGGAGACCACTACACTGGTCTCTGATCCAGCTGGAAGAGTCTGTCCATCCAAATCTGTCAGCAGCGAGAAGGCTCCTGATCCCGTTTGCTCTGTTTGAGATATGCTCAGTTCTGCATCTCCATCATTGCGAACGGTGAGAAACAAAATTGAATCCTCTCCTGTTGCCACTGCACCAAAGTCTAAAATCTCCGTCGACAGTGCGATATCGGGCAACGGACCCAATCCACCAATCCCTGTCAAAGAAACCGTGTACTCAGGGTTTTCGTCATCGTTGCTTTGAATGACCAAGTCTGCTGTATACGATTCTAGATCGGCAGGGGTAAAGTCAATCGCCAAATCATATACTTCTTGCAATCCTAGAGATTCCGGTACCTCTTGTACTGCAAACACGCCATCCACAGCAGCTACAATCTCTATGCTACTTACTGTTAGGGTCGCTTGACCGGCATTGATGAGCTGGATGTTTTGGGTCAGCGTATCGCCAGCTTTGTACTCTCCAAAGTCCAGTTCATCCACACTCACTGCAAGGTCTGGGGTCAACTGATTTACTTTGGTTTCATTTCCTGTGCAGGCCACAAATCCCATTGCAAAGAATGTGTAGTGTAGTCTCATGATATCTCCATTCTGTCTAACCACCAGTACAGGTCGTTTCCTCATTGTATTCAGTGTACTTGGCGATGACGATAAACTCAACTGAATTCGACAATTTCTATTGCGCCATCTATTGCACAAAAGCACTGCTATTTACGAGGGGCGAATCCACGGTAAAAATAGGGATACACATTGAGCCCCCGTAGAATTTTGATGCTGGCACAGTCCACCACGACATCGAATCAATGATTCCCACGCACCTTGTAGCGTATCTCCCTCTTTGGGAAGCACATTCCTAGGATTGAGAACGGCATCAACAGACCACTCAAATCCCTCTTCGACCATCGATACAATGACATAAATCCCTGCAGGTAAACCAAGTACCCTATTGGAAAAATGATAGGACAAATGAGATACAGACACTACCATCGAGGTATCTTTGTTTTCAAAGCATTGGATCGCGGCCATCCAAATATTTCGAAGTAAATATTCGGAAGCAAAAACGTGCGCATCCGCATCGTGTACAGCCACCGTTAAATTGGCGTTGACCAGACGCTGTAACCTCTGTTGTTCACTCAAAAGAATCTCTGGAACGCTCACGATCGAGTTCGGAAGCTGACTTTTACGGCCCAAATGCATAAACTGCCGAGTCAGTACTGCTGCTCGTTCAGTCATCGAGATAATGGCCTCAGCATCTTCTTTCATCAACGGCTCTGTGGCGTCAAGTTGTATTCCTTCCGCAGCAGATCCAATCACCGTCAGAAAGTTGTTCATCTCATGACCATACTCTTTGGGCAACGTTTGCAACGCTTTGGATTCAGTTCGAAGATGCGTCAACTCATGGATATCTTCAAAACTCCACGTGAGAACATCTCCATCCATCAACACGGTGCACAGTAAATGGCGAATGACACCTTCGCGGACTTCCAATCGAAACGGTTCGCGAACAATTGGATCACAGGACTGTAGTATTCGAACCACTCGAATGGCGTCCTCTTCATAGAAATACTCTTGCATCAAGGTCTTCTTTTGCAAATTCAAGTGCTGTTCAGCCCATGGACTGCACTCTAAAATGGTGCCTCTAGCGTTGGTCACAACGAGCATCAAAGGATGATGATTGAAAAAACTATTGTCTAACATGCCTACTATTTATCCCTTCAAATCAATTGTACAACCCGATACCATTTCAAAAAGCAAAAAATACAAAGAAGGGATGCCAACGCACCCCTTCATTGTAGCCTGTACCGTGTAGATGAAGTTAGTCTTCTTTTCTACGCGTTGCAGCCAATCCGAACAGAGTCAGTGCAAGAACACCCAAATCAGACGATTGAACACTGCTGGTTGCACAACCCTTGATGGGTTCTGACTCAATTGGATCCAGTCCGAATTCATCATCACTGTTGTCATCCAATCCTTCGTCTTCGTTGTTTTCTGGGGTGTCAGTTTCCTCTTCTTCAACAGGATCTTCTGTTTCAGTGACCGCATCAACACCATCACAGTCTTCATCGATTCCGTTGTCGGGAACATCATATGCACCTGGATACGTGTATGGATCCGCATCATTACAGTCTACATTGTCACTCCAACCGTCTCCATCTTCATCCATCACTTCTGGTTCTGGGTTGTAGAACGGAGCTTGAATCTCGATGTTGTTCAGCAATACACCCACTTCGCTTCTTGCAAGAGGATTCCACCAAGAAGTATCAAAGTTTCCAAGAATATTGATTTGGTCGAGCATGAAGGTATCGCCTTCAGGTACTTGGATCGCCAAGTAGTACTCATGGTATGCAGACTCTTCGGCACGGGCTTCCAAGTTGAGGTACATATCCCAAGCAACCATATCACCAGAACCGATTACATCTACATCCCATTCATACAATGTGACGTTGTACTGAGTTTGAACCATGTTGTCACTTGAAACAAATCCTTTCACCTGAATCTCGGCTTCCGCACCTGCACCACCGTTTACTGGTACACCGTTGATGTTTGTTCCTTCTGGAACGCTGACGGCTGTCATGACAGAACCATCTGCACCAGCATTGGCACCACCACCGATACCATATTGATTTCCAACGGTGATTTGACCATACGCGTCAATTCCATAGTTTTCAAATGGCAATGACCAGTCCCAACGGAAAGCACCCGTTTCACGTGAAACGTCTGTCCAAGCTTCGACACTCAATACTGGATGTGGTTGCATTCCCCAATCGTTCCAGTCTGTAATCCAAAGTTCTTCGCCTTGTGCAGGATTGGATCGGGCTTTAATAACAGCAACATAAAAGTCTGAACCACGATCGATAGAAGACTCAAACCAGAAGAACTCAACGATACCGTCTACTCGGTTGCCTTCGTCATCTTGATGACCAATGTACAATGAGTTCCCGTTGAAATACGCATATGCGTCTTGTGTGTTCCCGTCCAATGCTTCGTAGCCACCAAAAGTGATGTCAATCTCTGGCTCCAACATAATGGCACCAGTGTATGAAGTTTGTGCAGCAGCAATATCTTGTGCAAAAGCTGTGGCTCCAAGTAAAAGGGAAAACAACATGTTCATCTCCGTTGTGGGTGTTGACCCAAAATGAATGGGCGTTCAATTGTGGTTAATCTATCGTAATTAGTGCACCATCGTATCATTTTTTGGCGCGGTGTTGCAAGATTGTTACGCAACAGTAAGAATTATTCTGGGACTCCAAACATACTCTCCAGTGCCGTGACAGCCTGAACAGTTTCCAAAGACTGTTCTTGCTGAGGTGTAATTTGCATTCGTTTGTCTTCTTCAGACATCGGTGTCAACCGTGTTGGCCCTGTTGTATCCAAAGTGCTCTGAGCTGCCAGAGCGCCATCTGTGACCGCCTGCTCTGTAAAATCAATCTGCACTTGATCGGGCTGAAAAAGCGCTTGAGGATCGAGTGGGTCGAGTTCTATTGGGCTTTGATTGCCTTCTAGCGACAGATCCATCTGTGGAATTCTTTGCTCTTGCTTCGATTCAAACTGAAATTCCAGCAAGCTATTGAAGCGATTCTTATTGCTGTCGATAGACTCTTGCAAGAGTTTCACGGGATCCTCAATCTTCACACCTTGAGGAACAGCAGGGTCTAAATCGGAGATCTCGGACGCCAACCCTTCTGAAGATCGAGGCATGGCATTCACAGAATCATTGGAGAGACTATTGAGACCGTCAAAACTTTGCATCTGGGGCATTTGCTCTTTTTCTGCAATTGGATCGACCATTTCATTGATACTTTCTTCTACCATCTCTGCTTTTGACTGCTGGACATCTTGGGTTAAAGTGAATCTCGAATCCTCAATATCTGGGGAACTTGAAGGCTGAATATCAATACGTGGAGAACTCACTTCCACCTCATCTCTACGACTGGCGTTCAAATCAGATCGGGCTTCAAACTGATCGGCTTGGGATTCTCGAGACTCGATCACTTGTGGTGTTGGTACTCCTGCGACTTCCTGCGCCAATTCCAATGAAGCAAATGCGCGGCGGTCTAACTCCTGCTCGAGCTTGAACTGCTGAGCATAGGCACCCATTGGAGCTGCAACTGTAAGTCGTTCACTCTCTCGGTCTAGCGTCAACTCTGTCGGAGCTTCCAAACGTTGATCTTGACGCTTCCGCTGTTCTTGCAAAGCATCCATCGCAGCCAGCTGTGTAATCTCTTCGTCTGGCAATCGGCCACCATCTAATGGATCAGATTGACGTTCTTGGAGGCTTTGCGCTTCGACCTTAGCCTTTGCATTCACGGATTCTTCAGCTTCGAGTTGAGTGACCGTTTGCTCCGCACGAGCCTCTTGCTCCATTTGACTGGCCAATCCCGCTGCTCGCATGTCAGCAGCAGATGGATCTGCTGGGGCTGTTGCCGCAGCGATCACTTGCTTGGCTTTCCGAACGGTTTCTTCTGGGGTACTCCCTGGCGTAATTTGAATCTGAACCTCTCCACCAATCGCATACTGCTTTCCGTCGGGACCTTGTTGATATGTAAAGGTCGCCGCAGAGGTAATCCCAGCACCCACTGACTTATGGGCCAACTCATGAGCTCGAACCTCTTGATCACGGAGCTCTAGCTGCTGGACCATTGCCTGCTCTTTGGGATCTAACATCTCTAGTATCGGTACATCCTTTTCCACTGGTTCTGGTCTGCCTGGATTGGCGTCTACGCTCAAGTGAGACTGACGTTCTTCCTTCTTCTTTTTGAGTTCTTGATACTCTTCTGCCAGCGTTTTCTTATCCTGCATGGTTTCCGCAAACTCTGCTATTCTATCCTGTACAGAAAAATCAGATCCCTTCTCAAAAGGCTTTGCCAACGCAGTACCTTTAATGTCAGAGGTCTGCAGAATGTCGCGCATGACCTGCTGAATGTTCTCTACCCGAACCGTTTGAATACGCGAATCGTCTCCAAGCGCTCTCTCATCTAAGGCAAACCGCCTGGTGTCTTGGGCATTTCGAGTGTTTTTGGTAACATAATTGTTGAAGTCATCTTTGCTGAGCGGACCACCCGTAATGGGCTCAACGGTATCTTTCGACTGTCCAGCTGTTAAGACAGTGGTGAGCGTAGGCACAAACGCTGTATTGGTATGGTTGTAGGTGGTCGAATCTTCACCGATCAAATATGCTATCACGGCAGATGGGATGTGACCTTTGAGTCTTGTAGAGTCGACAAATTCAACAGTATCATACCCTCCATTAACACGTGAAGGTACACCACTGCCTCCGAAGTTCGAAACCATATCCGCAAGTAGAGGACTCGCTGGTGTTTCAAGAGTTGCAACGATGGGTCTCGCCGGAGTTTGAAGTGTAGCCACTACTGGACTGACCGCTTTGACTGGTTCAATTTGCGCTGCAGGCTGTGTAAAGCTTGCTGCTGAAGCATTCAATGTGGGAGCTATGTGAGTGGATGGAATCCGCATGGTACCAATCCTTTGTTGGATAATGACTCGGCTGGTCATAAAATATATCGTGTAAAATGATCAGAACAAACTTCAAAAGTACATTCTGCCCCGCATAACTGAGTGTACTATTTTTATCCTCCTCTGTAAATGATGATCGACATACACACTAAAAATGATTACCTTTGACCTACCCATTTTGAAACTCCCACCCACTTCCACACCTCCGAGTCACCCATGGCAAAACTATATTTCTATTACTCCGCAATGAACGCCGGTAAAAGCGCTATCTTACTTCAATCCAACCACAATTATCTTAGCAACGGGATGCACACCGCTTTGTTTACACCACGTCTAGACGATCGCTATGGGGAAGGACAGATCACCTCTCGAATTGGTCTGCAGGCATCTGCGTTGGCTTTTGAGCCAGACTTTGACTTTTTAGCGCATGTCACCCGAACACACGCCGAACAATCGATCGCGTGCATCTTAATTGACGAGGCACAATTTTTGCGACGCACCCAAGTACTTCAGCTGACTATGATCGTTGATCAGCTGGGCATTCCGGTAATTTGTTACGGTCTGCGTACAGACTTTAGGGGCGAGCCATTTGAAGGCGCGCAGTATCTTCTAGCATGGTCAGACATCATCTCAGAGATCAAAACCATCTGTCACTCTGGTCGCAAAGCCATTATGAACGCACGATTAAATGCAGAAGGCAATCGCGTTTGGGATGGCTCCCAAGTGGAGATCGGTCACAACTACGTCTCTGTTTCACGCAAGGAGTTCAATCTGCTTCGCGCTTCGGGCATCGATTATCAGCCTCCTGCACCAGAGCTTCCACATCAACATCGGAATGAATCATGAATGGTTTGAGACCACTGTTGGTTCTGTGCGCACTCCTCTCTGGGTGTCCAAGTCCGCAGGTTCAAAATTCTCTAAAAGCCTCTGACATTTCCTACAACGATCAAAATGTGGCCCTCGCTCTCGCCAATCTAGAGTCTCAGCTACTCGTCGAAGCCAGTAAAAAATCCGGAGAGGTCTCGGAAGACTTGGTTTCCGAAGTGGCACAGCTCAAGAAGGACGTCGGCATCTTACAAGAAGAACTCGCTCACGTCCGTACCCTTCTAGAGCAAGTCCAAGAAGGCGGTATCGCCCACGCCAAGCTCATCCCGTTTGATCCCAGGGTCACCACCCTACAAGCCCAAACACTCCAAGAAGCCGTCGATGAAATGATGGCGCGCATCAGCGTTCTAGAAAGCAGCGTACTCGACAATCTAGGAGAACCCGGGCCCGGTCTCTTCGAGATTCCAAAGGACAAAAAGGGCAAGAAAGGTCCTCAAAATGGACAAGGGGGACCCGATGGACCGCAAAATGGACCCCCAGGCGGGCCTCCGGGCGGACAAGGTGGTGGACAAAATGGACCTCCGGGTGGACCTCCGGGTGGAAAATAACGGACCACTTTAGAGTCAAAAAAGACTGAGTCTACCCTACAGGTTTGGATTTAGAACACTCTCTTTATTGTGGATTACTTTGAGTTTTCGACAGGATGGTGTGGTTGTTTTACTATTTTTTGAAAGCGTTGATTGTGTAAATGGTTGAATTCATGAATGTTTTTGAGGAACATTGAAAACTGTTGACCAAAATAAAGTTAGCAAGTCTACACCTACATTAGGTGACTATTTAGGTGACCCTAAGTTAACAAGAGCATGGTTATCAACATGGTATGTATTCAATGATAAAAACGGTATTGCTAAAACTATTGCTGCTTCAATGAAGAGTGATATGGCTGGTAATACAGGTAACATTGGAGCATATGCTAACAAGAAGAAGTTAGCATTAGAATTTGATGCTGAAACACAGACTAATATGGAAAAATCCTACGGTTGGGACCAGTACTAATATAATGTTCTTAACATTTAAAACTTTAGAGTTCATGCAGTAATGTATGAACTCTTCATTGCTTCGGGATTAGGAAGTCTAGTTGGTATAATATGTGGGTGTATTCCTGGCGTAGGTATGTTTGTGGCTAGTGCTGTTCTATATGCAATGTTAATGGACTTAGATCCTGCTGCCCTTATTATGTTTTACACATGTATGGTTTGTAGTGCCCAATATTTTGGTAGTGTAACAGCAATTTACTTGGGTATGGCTGGTGAAGCTGCTAGTTTTCCTGCAGTAATAGAAGGATATGCATTGTCCAAAAAAGGACAAGGGCAAAAGTCTATATATCTTACGGGTATTGGTAGTTTTGTAGGCTCAGGATTTGGAATATTTTTTATTGCATTACTTGCCTTAGTTAGTATGAATATTGCTTTAACTAGTTTTGAACGAATGATACTTTTTTGTATTGTTGGATTTAGTTTAATATTAGTAACTAACAATAATAAAATTTTAGATATAAGTTTAATTGTTCTTGCAATAGGATTAAGTCACATAGGCTATAGTGGCAATTCAAACAT
>CALDQI010000382.1:0-4242 GCA_937911635.1 uncultured Pseudomonadota bacterium
CATAGATTCCCCATCAGATTCAGCAATTAAGTAAGTTGACGATATTGGATCTATCAAACAATCCAATGTATCTAGAGAACCCAGAGACGTTGCCATTCAATAGCCCTATCAAAGCTGCGTTTACCACCATCATGCATCATGGTGACTGCCACTCGCAAAATACAGTCATGATTACTCTATTCACCTCAGACTGTACAGCTGATGAACTATTTAAAATCACCGGCATGACGAGACCCAAGTCCTACAACCATGCTAAGCACATCTCTGGATACACAAAGAAGCGAACTCAGCACTCCATCCTCAGATTGCTGACACTGCTCAAGGCTTCTGTCATCGAAGACGCATCGTGGCTGGGTCAAGTCACGGAGCTCGACCTTCAAGGTGGACACTTGAGTGTATTGCCACCAGAGATTCTACGTCTACCAAAGTTACAACACCTCAATCTATCAAACAATCAATTGACGCGTCTCCCAGCCAACTTGGGGACCGCTCTTCCACAAACCTCTGTTGATCTGCGTTGGAACCCATTAGAGAGCCTCTCCGCAAATCTCTCAAGCATTCGACTCAATAGAGAGCAATGGACCCAATTCGCTGATCAGATCATTGCCGAAGGAACCGTACACACCTTGGACATTCGAAACAATCGACTTGGCTGCTTCCCATCCGCCTTGCTGCTGCTGACTTCACTCACTGCACTCAACATCGCTGGAAACAACCTCACCGAATTGCCGGATCTATCTCCTTTGTCCAATCTGCGAGCACTGAACCTTAGCAACAATGAACTTACACAGCCCGACTTGACCGGTCTCACATCCTTGAATCAACTCGATATACGTGACAACCCATTGAACGGGATACCCGTTGGCATAAACACTCTCTCGGCACTCAACGAGGTGCACGTGAATCAAATCGAAGCGGATCCAAGCGATATCTTGGGCTGTCATGGAATCACACGAGGATTGTTGCAAGTAACTGTCTCCAATGATGTCACCACACGCATCGTTGAGCATCTGTCCACTCTTTCACTGACTTCCGCACCGGATCTCTGTTCACTTCTGGGTATTGAATGTCCGGATACGTATACCGCCTGGACAAAGCTTGAGGCGCCAACCATCATCAAAGCGTTGATACTCGACTTGCTCTCTACTGAACAGGACTCCTGGTTGCAGAACATCACTCAATTTTCCATGGTAGATTTCGGTCTCACCAAATTGCCAGAGTGGCTGCAGCGCTGTACACAGCTCAAAAGTCTATCGTTGGCATACAACGATCTCACTACGCTTCCAAGTTGGTTGCATGAACTCAACCAACTGACTGCATTGTCCGTGTTGGGAAATCCAAGGTTTACGCCTGATCGAACGTTGATACCCGAACAGCTCGTAAACCTCAATTTGGTTGGGACGGCTGTTTCCAGTCAGAGTGGGGAATGGAATATGCACTCTGTAAAACTGGGTGGCAACACCTTCCCATCAACACACCGCAACCATCCAATTCGCAAAGCAACCCAGCAAAGCCTATGGGTACAAACCCCATCCAAATTGCCACTCCATGAAAATGCCATCCTTCCCACGATCGAATCTGTCGAACAACTCTTTCGTACGCTACACGCTGAGATCCCAATGTTAACGAAAGGACAGTTGACCTGGTTCTGCAATCTGAACACCGACAGTCAGCCGATTCCATATGTGATATACTCAATACCCAAGAAAAGTGGTGGTGAAAGACAAATATCGGTTCCGCACCCCATCCTGAAGCAAATTCAATACTGGATTTTGAAGAACATCCTATACGCTGTCCCCGTACATGTGGCCGCACATGGCTTTGTTCCGAATCGTTCTATCTTCACGAATGCCAAAGTCCACATGAGTCCCAGACTGCTGCTGAATATGGATCTCAAAGATTTCTTCCCAAGCATTGGTTTCCTCAGGGTCCTGCGTATCTTTTCTCAGTTGGGCTATGCTGAACCCGTCGCCAACATACTGGCATTTTTGTGTACGACATCTCAAAATGGTTCCGATCGCTATTTGCCACAGGGTGCACCCACATCTCCCGCACTCAGCAATCTAGCCACGTGGACCTTGGATCAACGATTGAGTCACTTCTGTCAACAACATCAGCTTCGATACACCCGATATGCTGACGACATCTCCATCTCTGACAGTATGGACGCCAAACGTCGGCACAGCTTTGGATGGGTGCAGAACACAGCGCGCAAAATCATTGAATCTGCTGGCTTTACCCTCCATCCGACCAAAACTCGGATTCTCAGCAGTGGACACCGACAAGAAGTTACAGGATTGGTGGTCAACCACTGTGAACACCATTCGAATCCTAGAGTTTCTAGAGAATATCGCTCCAATCTGTATCAAAAGATTCAGGCGGGAGACGTGAATGGGTCTATCAACGGAAAAATTGCGTTCGTACGCCAAGCCCAACCGGATAAAGCCGATTATTTAGACTCCATCAAAAAATAGACCCCCTGATATATACTGTTTTCTGGATAGGCGATAGACTTTATAGCTGGTTTAATTATTTGATACGGCTCGTGTACTCATCAAAACCGAATCATACAAACACACTTGCCATCATGATTATTGTGATGATGACCATACAATCACACACCATCCCCTCGAGAACAAAAAATGAAAATCACATTTATCGGATATGGAAACGTCGGTCTTCCATTGGCCTCAGGATTCCAGCAACAAGGTCATGAGGTCACACTGGCGGCTCGAGATCCTGCTTCAGACAGTGTTCTAAAGGCACTGGCCGTGAACGCAAACCTTCTCGTCGCTGCACCCAAAGAGGCTGTACAAAATGCAGAGGTTGTATTTTTGGCAACACCTTTTGGCGCCAATCAAGCCATCATTGAAGGGCTACAAACTGAATTAGAAGGGAAAATTGTCGTTGACTGCACGAACCCAGTGGGCCGTGGATTCACCCATGGACTCAACAATGAACAATCGGGGGCCGAGTTCATTCAGTCTTTGATTCCCAATAGCCACGTGGTGAAAGCATTTAGCATCTATGGATTTGAGAACTTGAAAAACAATCAATTCCCAGATTACAATCTGAAACCGGCGATGTTCTTCTGCGGCGATGATGTGCAGGCCAAGTCGACGGTCAGTGCGTTGATTGCAGCTTTGGACTGGGAACCATTGGATGTTGGTGTCTTAAAACAGGCTCTTCATCTGGAACACATGACATTGATGTGGGTACGAATGATCCGTATGGGTAAACAAAACCCCAATCTGGTATGGGGAGCCATGCGGAGGCCAGCACAATGAAAACGGTATTGATTACAGGGGGAACTTCGGGGATTGGTTTAGAGCTGGTCAAGTATTTTGACAAGGGAAACTATCAGGTGTTCTTCACCACCCGAAACCAAAGTAAAGCGGATGCTATTATAAAGGAACACGAGCTAACAGCCACTCCCTGTATGGTTGACTTCTCGTCACTTCAAAGCGTTGCAGACCTTGCCAAGACTCTTCAGGCAGACCTGCCCTCTCTCGACATTTTGATCAACAATGCTGGTACCTGGCAAATGGAGTTTTATGAAACCCATGACGGGTTGGAAATGAATTTTGCGGTGAATCACTTGGCTCCGATTCTCTTAACGTTGGAACTGCTGCCCTTACTAAACAAATCCCCTGCCGCCAGAATTATCAATACGTCCAGTGGAGCCCACAACCGGAACATCTTGCGGTTTGAAGACTTGGAATTCCGCAACGGGGATTACAACGGGATCTACACCTACTCCCAATCAAAACTGTGCAACATCCTGTTCTCCCTACACTTAAAGACACTTCTTCAGGACACTTCAACCACGGTCAACACTGTACATCCAGGCTATGTGCAGTCCTCTCTGTTCGAAAACATGAATGGTCGAAGTTTCGAAGGTGTACCCTCTGCCTTTGAAGGGGCTCGAAGTGCAATCTATGCTGCGGAAGCACCTGAACTGGAAGGCGTATCTGGCAAGTATTATTTCAAAGAGGCAGAAGAGCCTCGTTTGAGTAAACTGGCACAGGACCCAGCATCAGCAAAGACCTTGTGGAACAAAAGTATGTCCTACTTGACTGAGTTTGTAACCAGTTAACCAGGAGTTCACTCCTGATTCAGGTCAGTCAAATCATCCCAATACTGGTACATTTCAGCACCACATTGACCGCCATGTGCATGAAGAAAGCCGGCCAAAAGCTCTCCCCTTTGTAGGCAATGTAGCCCCAAATTAAACCCGATGAA
>CALDQI010000383.1:0-10634 GCA_937911635.1 uncultured Pseudomonadota bacterium
CTTTAGTAATTGGAACATGGGCTGAAGGCCCGTTAACACCGTTTGTTGAAAAGTTTACTGCAGACACTGGAATTGAAGTCGATATACAAACTTTTCCTTTTAGAGATCTTTTAGCGACTTTAGAGGTAAGAGGAAATGCAAAGGCTGATGATATTGATGTAATTTTTGTTGATGCTCCGTTAGTACCATCATACGCTGTCAGAGGTATGATTGCACCTATGGACTCATATTTTTCAGATGCAAATGTAAATGAAATTTTTGCTCCAGCAGGTATTGCAGCAGCTTCATGGAATGGTGAAATGTATGCGCCGCCGCTAAATAACTCAGGACAGATATTGTACTACAATAAAGATCTTAACCTAGCGAAATTGCTATTGGTGTCATTTTAAGTGCTTATTTTGATGGAACAAATTGGAGTTGTCAAGATGGTTCATTTCTCTTTGACCAAGATGGTGACAAGATTCCCAGTTGGGAAGATTGTGATGATAGCGACGCAACATCCTACTCGACTTCAGACGATGGCGATTGCGATGGAACCCCCACAGCAAATGATTGCGATGATACAGACCCTGATTCTCCCACCATATTTGAAGATTATACATGTGATGGACCCGTTGAAACAGATTTCTTCCCGGATCCAAACGGTGTTACCATTCTTTGTCCGCGAGCAGATGTCGGAGACACTGGTATTGTAAATGGTGTTGTCTATACCAAACGAGATCGATCAGGTCTGAACCAACTGAGATACAACCAAGATTGGTCTGCTCTAGAAACTTCCTGTACCAGTGGAATTACCAACTTAAGTTATTTTTGTCCAAACATCCCGAATCCACATTACAGTTTCACTGGAGGCTGTGCCGGGTTCAATGCAGATATTGGAAGCTGGGATGTTAGCAGTGTAATCAATATGTCTTATATGTTCTACAGAGCAAAAATCTTTGATCAGGACATAGGAAGTTGGGATACCTCAAACGTTACGAATATGAGTGAGATGTTCAGACATGCCTCTTCGTTCAATCAAGACTTGTCTGGTTGGTGTGTCTCAAACTTCTCTTCTCAACCATCCTTCTTTGACACCAATGCGACTACATGGTCCCTGCCACGTCCAGTTTGGGGAGTTTGTCCGTAATACGGTTCAATGTAAACTCTCGAATACATCGAGGAACAATCAAGGGATCCGAACCACTCGAAACCCAATGTTGTGCGCTCCTGATCCACCACTCGTTTGAGGCTGTGCCTGTGCGCGAATTGAACTACCAACCTGATTGGGGTTGTTGTTGTAAGACCCACCTCTTCCTACAAACTTGAGATTTGTATTGGGAATCGTTCCGTACCAAGGATCCACTGTATAATTCATCGGGGGATATCCTTGGGAGAACACATCTCCCGTCCATTCATAGAGATTGCCGTACATATCATACAACCCAAATCCATTGGGACTCTTTTGACCGACTTCTTCTGGACCATCGGTATTTCCACAAAACCAAGCGTAATCTGCTAGGAATGGTTCAAGGACAGAATCATACACCCTGACACCTAGATTGCAATCGTACGAGTTCAAGTACCCACTAACTGCGGTGTTCACATCCGTACCACCACTCGTCCATATATCATACGTCCCCCCAGATCGTGCTGCATACTCCCATTCTGCTTCGGTCGGTAATCTGTACCCAGTACATAGATAAGGATTGTAGACGGAACTCCAAGAACAATCAACGGATATCGTACCTGAGTTGAAGCAACTGTAACAAGAGGTCAGTTGTGTACCGAACACATCGTTGTGTCTATCTGTTAAATGATTGGCAAAATCTGCAGCCATATACCACGTGACATAATTAATGGCATGCTCATCCCCTAAATATCGTCCTGGGTCCCCTGGATCACTCGAATTACGCCAGCCAGTTCCCATAATGGACTCATACATCCCCTGTGTTACTTCTGTAGTCATCGCATAAAAGTCAGTGCTTAACTCATAGCGCTGGAGGGGCTCTACACCGGCAGTGACGTAACTCATCTCGATAACGGGAGAATCTGATTGATCAGTTAATTCCATCAAAAAGTCACAGTCACATACAGTCACACTAGCAGTATTGGTGATGGTGTTCATGGTAATCCCATCGTCAACTTGTACTTCACAAGTCCACTCTTCAGAACGATTCAGAAGACTGGCGGGCAAAACAGACCCCGTAAACGTACCGCCAAGGCTACCACTCCATTCATAGCTGTAAGACAACGATTGACCATCTACATCCGTCGACATACCTTCACACGTCACATCTGTGACGTTTGGAACCGGTTCAAGAGGCGTTATGGACACGTTTGGAATGGATGGGTCACGATTGGCAATGATCTCTGATATCTGATTTTGAGCAGTCCCTCCATTGGTATCCATCACCGCGACAGTACAAGTCAAATCATCACCAGGCATGAGAGATGTTGTCGTCAAATCAAACAAGGCTCCTGATGCCAATAGACCAGTCGAATCCTGCCACGTGTACTGGGGAACACCTGTAAAAACGAGCTCATCCAGATCCGAGACCATACTGGTACACTCTACGCTCGTCTCATCGTTGTAAATCACACTGGGTGCAATCGAAATATTTGAAATCACAGGAAGCGTATTTTGTACAACCACTGATGTTGCACTGGTAACTGACGTCAGAGTATCTGTTGCAAATGCCTCACATGTAATCGTTTCTCCTACGGATCCCATCGGTACAGTAAAGGTTGTTCCCGATACGAGTTGACCACCCATCGACCATTGATAGGTCGTTGTAATGGTATCCCCTATATTAATATCTTCAGGAGTAGCGGAACAGGTCAGTAGCGCCCCTGTAGTTGCTGGGTTTGGTGTAATCTGTGGAGGGGTCGTAAAATATGGCGCCGAATTTTCTATCGTAACGGTGGCACCAATTGTGTCCTCTACACCACTCGTATCTCGAACCACAACACCACACTCCACCAAATCTGATGGGGCTACATCACTTGGTGTGAGGGTCAACTCAGCAGCCGAACCCAAATTAGCATTGGAGTTGGACAGATTTCGCCATGTATATTCATACGTCATCTCATCCATATCGGGATCTGACACCATCACCGTACATTCAAGAAAATCGTCTGCAAATGGTTGCGTCAGTGAAATATTGACACTGGAGATCTCCGGTGATCTATTCCCGATGGTAACACTGGCAAGATCTTCCCCCATTGCAGATTCACTATCGACAGTTCGTACTGTACACTGGATATCATCTCCAGGAGAGGCAAACGAAGGGGTCAATTGCAATTCCATATCTGTAGACGCAGACAATATATCCTGAGTCACATTCTTCCATTCATAGGTTGGAGTCAATGCTTCACCCTCTGGATCTTCTAGGTCTGCTGTGCACTGTAGGATCCCGTCGTTGTAGGCTGTACCTCCCACAGATGAAACTGTAACGTTGGACACTATCGGAGGCGCATTCACAACCTCTACCGTTGCTGCAGTAGATACCTCTCCGCCATTAAAATCGATGCCTGTAACGGTGCACGTCAACCTTTCTCTCGGCATCACATGCTCGACAGACACCATATAGAGTTCCGAGGTATGAATCTGTTGACCATCGTCAGTAGACCATGAGTATGTGGGTGTCAATTCCCCATCATCATGATCCAAAAACTCTGCGGAGCAACGCAACTGTTGACCAATTTGTATTGGGTCATTGGTTTCAGGAGTCTCAATATTGGCTTCTTGATCCACGAGTGGTAAAGTGTTTCCAACGGTCACGCTTACATCGTCTGGAAACGACCCCAAGACATCTCGTATAGAGACTTGACATGTGAGTTCTGCACCCACGTCAATTTCCTGTTCAGCCAAGTTCAGTACTCTTTCCTGTATTGATATCTCTTCATTTGCTACAAACCATTGATAATCAATCTCCAGTTCTAGTATCGCCTCTGAGGTGTAAAAGGGAGCAAATGTAGCTTCGCACCGAACTTCACTGGTGGTCGTAATTTCTAAATCGTCAGAAACAATCTGTACAGATTCAATGATGGATCTCAAGCGATCTTCTTTCGCAGCATCGTCAATATATAGATTGCAACCTGCGAGTCCAAATAACAACTGCATCATTACCATTTTGTCACTCCTGCCACCAACAATCCACCCGACACGATTCCCAAGCCTACACCACTAAGAATATAGGTTTGATTCTGCTGTTCCAATGCCTCAAGTCCATCGACACTGGTCATATATTTATCGTAGGTTTGTCCCGCCAAATAAAAGGACAAGGCACTCAACGAGGCTGTACCTATAGCGGTAAAACTCAAGTACGGACGCCTCTTATTAGAATTGCCAAGTTCCATTTGACTCTGGGCCAAATCTTCAACTCTTGTCGTAGACCAATCTTTACTGCCAGGAATCAATGTCCACGAATCATCTGCCGTAACAACGACATATTCACTGTATGGGGTACCCAACTGCAACGCTTTCAACAACTCCGTTCTAGATTGTTTCTCTTGCATCACGACATTCAAATCTGGGTCAAACGCATCAAACCCAATAACGTAGAAGTCAGAAACTTCTTCCACATCAATCAAATGACTGTGCAATTCTTCACCATACTGAAGAAGATGCTTGCCAGAGTGTAGTGTACTAGCATTGGAAGAGACCCGACCATCTACAGACACTTGAAGAGTCGACGGCAATGTGATGAGCGTAGATTTCGCAGAAAATTTGGTGCCGGTCAACGTTTCTTCAAACAGCCCTTTGCCACTGGGTTCATAAGTATCATCCCAAACCAACTCTTGATTCAGTGCAAACGCCTGTTTCCATTGAGAGACCGCGGCTGCTTCATCTCGTCGGTAGTAATGTGTTAAACCCGATATAAAATACACCTTCGAGAGTAGTTCAGACGACACAGTTTCATTCAAACATCGAAGGTCACCCTCTACTCGAAGCAGATGTCCGTCGGCTTGATCGAGTTCCATGTAGTTCAAAGCACTCTTTACGTTAGCCAAAGAGGCATTGACATCTGATAAGGTCTTCGGATACACCGAACAATCCCCTGTTGATTCCACATTGGAAAACTTCAAAGGGTATCTTTGCAAGTCCTTCCAGGTAAATATAACATCCGCATTGGAATAATACGTGTTTGCAAGCGCTCTTTGCTCTTCAGATTGTAAGACAACCAACTGATCGGCTTGCGCTTGTATACTCAACAAAAGCAGGATCATGATACCCCCCTCCATAGATGTGATTACTGAATCACATAGCACAATTGTGAAGGTTCTTCATATGCTTTCAACAAATCTAGTGTAGAACACCGAGAAATGCTCACTATCCAATCACGAGAGAAAATCTCCTTAGATTTATACTGTGGTCATCGCAATTAGAACGAGAACGCCACAAACATCATCAGTAGCAGCGTCAAGAACAAAACTCCTGCACCGAAAACCAAGAGACCAAGCGAGGCATAGCCCTGAACCGACCGTCTTTTGAGCCCTTCAGAATCTTCTCGGTTTGGATCTGAATCTTGCAATCGATTTCCAAGAGGCAGAAAGACAAACTGGCTAAGGATCAGTCCGTATACAATTGTCAGTAAAGCGACTGCAAACGCAGGCCCTATGACACTAGGATCATCTATACCCACCAACATTTTGACTAGCCCAATAAACGTCCCAAGCGGACCTGCGGCTGCAGCAAATCTAGAGGCATCTTGGAACACCAACTCACCTTTTGGGAACGCTTCACTTGGGTTGTCAGACAACGCTAGTCGAAAAGCCTTGAGCACATCGGCTACAGGGTGGATCGCTATCGTTCCGCAAGCGGTAGCTCCAAGCACCAAAAGTAGCGATGGCAAATCCAAAAACATTCCCAAATCAAAGCCACCAAAACCCATCCCGGATACAATCAATGCACTAAAAATAACTGTACAGACAATCAACCGCATATTCAACTCCAACTAGAAGATTTACATGTATTATACGTCTTTCGATGGATGTTTCTGAAGTTTTTTAGCAACTGTGGAAAATGCTCAATGCCTCACTCAACGTCGAACCCCTTCAAGATTCACAAACAGCTGCAGCTCATCACCGATGCCTTCGCGTACGATTCCGAACTCTTCTAGTGAGATCGTAAACTCAGTTTCCAACCCGTATCGCTCATTGCCAAATGGACCAATCCCCTCTCCTGTCTTGAATACATCCACCCTCAACGGAAGGATGACTCCGTGTAGCTCCAAGGGTCCCGTCACCAACCAGTGACCTGCATCAGCCTGCTCAATGGTCTCAGAGTGAAACTGTACGACGGGATTGCTCCAGACCGCGAGATAATGGGCACTGCGAAGATGCAGATCTCGAAACCAGTTGTCGGTGTCCACGCTTCGTGTACGAGCGGTTGCCTGTACCGATATGAGTTCTCCGTTCTTCCCTGTTTCAAAGGTTCCTTTGAACCGTACAAAGTGACCCCACGTATAACCGGCATCATGGTGTTGCGCTTTGAACTGTATCGCACTGTGCTCAGAGTCTATTTTGTATGCACCCGGTTGTTGTGGAGGATGCGGTCCGCCTTTCGCCCAAACGAGTCCAGACCACAGATACAACAAGAACAACACCGACAATCTAGACAATACAGCGACCATGGCCAAATACGACATTCTTTTTTTGTCTATCATCACCCATAACCCTTTACTCAAATGTGTACTTAGAGGCATCATTCTCCTTTTCATCAACACGAAGTCCGACTGAGGTCATCAATACACCTCAAAATCTTTTCTCACATACATCCCATATCGAATATAAACCCATATACCAACGTACACAAGATACACTAGCAAACCTTGGAATTTGTCATGCACAGCACCTTCACCATTCTATTACAAGGACTTCTCACCCAAAGTGCGTTCGCAAACCCAAACTATGATGGCCCCGAAATCTCACATCAGTTTTCGACAGCACGACCAAATACGTTGACGGTATGTGATGAAGAACGGTTCAACACCTCGATTGAAGTCTACAAAATGTGTACGAAAGCACAACAAGCTGCTGAAAACTTTGCCGAACAGTTTGCCGGTCAAGAAGGTGCCATCCAAGGCTATCTACGAGGGTACACATGGGGTTTATACAGTTCGACGACAGTGACTCAAGACAGTGAACGGTGGATGGCTGTCGGGTTACAAGAGGTGGATACGCTGAGCCAATATTGGAAACCTGCAATGACCGAAGGCGCTACAGTTGGGGCACAGAAGGGTTCTCAATCCGCAAATGAAGAAGTGGTTCAGCGGTTTCGTAAAGCGGTCAATACAACTTCGTTTCCCAGTTCATCATTCTCGGTCCCTTCTTCTGACTATGAACCCAAAAGCAATGCCTACATCATTTTTGTACGGAAAGACTCACCAATTCCAACCGCGGAAGCATTGTTAAATTCCGATGAATTCCAGCGTCCTGTACCCATATTCGAGTCGATCAACGGCACACCATTTGTTGAAAGGAGTCAAACCCCAGTAGCATTCTGGTATAGCAATGAAACCACAAATACATATGTAAATGAGACCGGAACCTATGCATTGAACACTGAAGTTTGGTCATCGATGAACCGGGCTTTCAACGTATGGAAAAACCATCCCTACTTCACTGACGACGTTGCCGTATACTCTCGATTTGTCAATACAGGAGAACGTACCGGTGCACCTGCATCTGAAGGCACCGTAGACGACACGAAACTCGGTCTACTCATGTCCGACTTATACGAAGTGGTATTCCAAGTCAATTACGAACACTGGGCCAATTATTACTTCTCTAAATCCTTTCAACAGCAGTTAAACAACGGCCAACTGGCTGGTGAGCGCTTGGGTAAAGACATCGGTAGTCAAATTGCGATAGAGCGAGGTCTTGAACAGGCTTTCAACGACAGATTTATCGCAGAGGGACGTGCAGCATACCAAGACTCCTACCACGATGCGTACACAAATACATTTTACGACACCTATGATGACTACGCCAAAACACCACACTTAGAACTCAGTATTGATCGGGTGATCGGAACTGTCGATGACGGTATCATTCAGCCAGGGGAACCCATTCAGTTGGAGTACCGCATCACCAATATTGGAGGGGTATCAGCCACTGGGGATATCAATGTCAAGGGATCTATCCAAAACCAAACAACGCAACGGACGACAAGAATCATGGCGTTGACATCCGAACAACGAACCACAGCCATCATCGCCGATATCGACCCTCGCTTGCAGGCTCGAGACAAAGCCACCATCAAAATGACCATTAACGATACCAGTGCCAGCATTGAGCAAGTCGTGAACCGTTTGGTGGAGATTGTGACCCAAGACATCAACATTGATACTTTAAAGGGATCTGGACAAATCGCAATCACAGCCAAAAATCTATCCACCAAACCCACTAGAGGAGACGTCTCTGCCACCCTAAGCATTGATGAACAGTCAATTTCACTCTCCGTCGGACCCATCTCAGCTGGAAAGACAAAGACCATTCGGTTGGACATTTCCGATCTGAACCCATTGACCATTATTGAAGGAAAACAGAAGGCGTCCGTTACGCTGTACCACAAGAGTGAAGCGATGGATACACAATCGGTCTCGATTCAATCACAGAATCCCAACCAAGAACTCATTCAGTACTTTGATCAAATGGTGAACGGTCGAGGATCGATTCCGTCTACAGTAGCCATGCCCGATCAAATAGACGCCATCATGGCTTCCATTGTTAGAAGCAACAGAAGTGAAGTGGCTCAACACAACAGTCCAAGTGCCACAAACATCTTTCGGAAGACACCTGGAGAAACCTATGTCGGGATACTTTCGCAGACATTTTCCAGTCACAACCAATCCGAGTTCGCTGTCGAATACTATGACAAACTAGCGCGTATGCTCATCAAAGAAACCTCTCAGTTCAATCCATTTCTCGGGATGTCTCCAAAACGTAAACACTATCGAAAATTGGTGCGCTCATTCGCTAAGGATTCAGCGTTAAAGTAACCCTTCGATCCTGACAGGATCGATCATTTCATCCACAATGAGATTGTGTAGTTCGAAACCTGACTGACCGAACAAGGAGCAGCACCACCTTGCTGGACGTTCTGCCAAGCACAAGAACTCATCCGTATCGAACAATATTGTCCAGAATTGTTTTGTCCAATACCATACGAGCAATTCCCTTGCGTATAACTTGAGATTGGTTGATTAAAAGTGGCATTGGTGTAGGCGATTCCGCAATCCGTATCCAGTGGAATATTGGTAGACCCATAGGAACCAATGAGATTCAACCAATTGATCACACATGCGGGTTTGAACCACGTGTAGTCTTGTATGGACCCATTGACGGATGTACTCACGATTCTCCAAGCCACATCGGGCGCAAACCGCTGAATCTTATCGTTCCCGTATCGAAAGGTACCATCTGGATCGAACCCAATATTCAAATTGATATCTTGGTCTGTCAGCGTAAACTGCTCAGAAGGAACTTGGCGTCCTGCAAGCGTCCATCCACCTCCCTCTGTTGTCATGTCACAGTAGACTTCAAACGGGTCGTTCAACTGCTCTGGATCCACTTCATAAATGCCATCCCCTGTTGACAAACCATTGTCCAAAATCATCGCACAGTCTTCGCACATTTGAATACTACCATCACCATCATCACAATCTTCTCCATTGGAAACTGAGTCGTTGACTGGACAGCCAGTAAACTCGGTAGTGGGATCACCAAACCCATCACCATCCGAATCGGTGTAAAATGGACCAAGAGAATTCCCTTCGTCAATCTGACCATCACAATTGTTATCCGCACCATCGCAAACATCCATTGCCAGTGGATTGATGTACTGATCGGTATCATCACAATCATCTGCGTTGAGTACTTGATTCACAGAAGGAGAACAAGCCAAATCAATGTTGCCGGCATCGCCATATCCGTCTCCGTCTAAATCTGCATAGACCACGTCACTCGGTTGATAGATCACTGCCAAATCATCATCATCTGCCATCCCATCACAATCGTTGTCGACACCATCGCACATTTCGAGCGCAGTTGTGTTGACAGAAGGATTGGTATCATCGCAGTCTGAGCTATCACCAACATAGCCTGTGGGAGCCTGACAAGCTGTTGTTGTAAATTGTGTCCCTCCAAAACCATCTTGGTCATAATCAAGGTACCACGTAGATCCATTGGCTACCCCACCATCCTGATCATCACTGAGTCCATTGCAATTGTTGTCCACGCCACCATCACAAACTTCTGCTGCATCCGGTGAGATGGAAATGTCTGTATCATCACAATCTAGATTGTTCGCAACGTAGTCAGATGGAGCAGAACAAGCCAGCACCCCTATTCCGGCACCGTAGCCATCTAAGTCATCATCAAAGAACCACAAGGACGATCCAATCGCACCGGTTTCATCTGTTTGCCCATCGCAATTGTTGTCGGCTCCATCACACTCTTCCATGTCGGAAGGCGATACGGTTCCATCCGAGTCATCACAATCGTCTGAATTTTCTACTGTTCCAGGTGGCCGAGTGCATGACTCAACCTCTACGGCTGGATTTCCGTAGCCGTCCATGTCTTGATCTGCATAGTAAACGGTCGTCACATCCTCATCCACCGACTCATCACAATCATTGTCTACGCCG
>CALDQI010000384.1:0-1503 GCA_937911635.1 uncultured Pseudomonadota bacterium
ATCGGATACACAGGTCCATGCAGAACCGTTCCACCCTGCAATCTCTCCTGTAGAGCAGGACAACCCGGCAAGCGTATCGGAATCAGTAGCCACGGTTACGATGTCTTGACCGGCGACTTGTGAACCACTGGCGAGACTGATCATGCCGTTGGTGATGTACATTTCCACTTCCGACTCAGACAGCTGGGTATTGTCGTCCCCATCTGCGATATAAGAAGGAATGGTGTTGGGGTCGAGACTGTTCCAGTCCACACTGATGGGCTGTCCCACCCAGTTACCCGAACCATCGATCACTTGTGATCCGTTGATTTGAACCTCGGTCGCATTGACCACACCACCTTCAACCGATTCAGCCACTTCAGCAGTACCCGCCATTTGGGCATAGGGTGCAGAGTTGATGGCTTGTCTGGTCGCCATTGGAGAGTTGCTGTCTACTTGGAGTTCCAAATAGAGTGGATAGAGCGCAAATGTACTGGAGTCTAGGATGTTGTTGACCTCATCCGCACCCAATACCGTGGCATAGTACCCGCTGTTTACGTTGACCGTTAGCGTTTCAGACCAGTAGACCGACCCACCTGAGGCGGAATCGTAAATCCGAAAGGTCAAGTCGTGCGTACCAGTGACGGCGGCACCATTGGCGTCCAAAATACGCCCTTGTTGGGTGATTTGCAGGGGCACAGCGTGTGCATTCCCAAGAAAAGAAGCCAGTAATAAGGATGTAATCATGATTTACTCCGGAGAAAACAAATAGATAGAACCCGGTTGCCAGGTATAGGTGGCGTCGGTGGTTTCTTCACCTGAAACCCCAACTTCGGATAAACAAAGAATGGTTTGTGTGCCTGATGCATCGGTGGTATAGCCAGCCGCTGAACACCATCCAGAACCGGTTGTACCCGGCGTTGGTGCTCCAACGGTCACTGCACCTGAGTTTGGTGTACCGGTATCGGTACCGTCGTCTGGAGTGGCGATACACTCCCAAACCTCACCATTGGTCAGGTTCGTGGTGGCAATGATTGCCGATGCGTAATTGGTTGCCATACCGTCGACTTCCCATGCATAGGTAAAGGTCACAGCGTCACCGTCGGCGTCTGCGCCTTGTGCGATACACTCCAAATCATCCACACCGGCTACTGGACCACCAGGGGTAATGATAACGTTGTATGCCGATGGGGCTGTATTTTGGACGGTCGTCGTGGGCGAGGTCTGAGTCGCAGAAGAGCTGCCGTCGGTCACGGTCATGATGACGTAAACTTGATCCCCTTTATCAAAGTAGTACACACCGTCTAAGGTGTCAGCATTGGCGCCAGAGTTGCTTTGGACCAGCGAGAAACCCGTTCCAGAGTCTACATACCAGTCCCAAGCATAAGACAAAGTGTCACCATCGGCATCGGAACCACTTCCTGTGGCGGTCAATACATCATCGGTCAGCACGGTTGCTGGAGTGACGGTCAAGGAGGTCACCACTGGAGGTGTGTTGTTCACTGTCACAGTCGCATCCACAGG
>CALDQI010000385.1:0-3658 GCA_937911635.1 uncultured Pseudomonadota bacterium
ATCGAATGCTTGGAGGAAACGCCCCCACACTTCCAACAGCACCTATTATATGGTCAAACAAGTATCTTCGGTACCCAATTCTAACGTTGAGAGACTTGACGATGATGGGTGCGCTGGATTTTCAAGACACCTGGCAAACGATTCCGAATACCAAAGGAATTGCCGTCCCAAGACTTCGAGATGACCGACATCGAAACCTACAAGCCTATGCTGCGATGAATGGACAATCCATTTTGATCTTGGATCCTGGGAAATGCTGTGCAGGTACACCCGTCAATGCTCAATGTGCCAATCGAATTGTCAAAGCAGTTGAGAAGGCACAGCTAACCGTTGTTTTACCAACAGAGGTCGAAGGGGTGGAAAGGGTACACGCGAATGAAAAACGTTGGGTCTCAGATCTTCGCAGCGCCATCGTCAGCACCGGAGTAGACAGTCAGTATTGGCATTGGCAACAGCCGGACCCGACTGATGAAACGGGTCCATTACCTTGTCAGTTCGAAGTCCCTCAAAATATGCGGCGGTAAAGGGCCTAGACAACCTCAACCAATCCCAACTGAAGCAAGTCTCTGCCCATTTCTTTCCAAGATACTGGAGCCTGCATAACAACAACGTCTCCCCATCCTGCCAATGCGTCACGCCAGTCACTTCGGAGTTGCTCAATACGCGCATGATATTGTTCAATATCAGACTCATCCAGTGTCAGCTGCATCATTTGACCCGTTTCAGAATCTTGCACTTGAAAGGTACCAGACTCAAATTCCCAATCTTCCTTTCCCAAAATCTGGATTACTGTACATCGATGTGCACGTTGCCTAAGGAGACTTGCCATCCGTGAAGGTTCGTGTGGACTGAGCAAGTCCGTGAGCAGTATCGCATGAGCACCTTGCGGGATTTCTATGATCCGCTTGGACAACCCTTCAGACAATGACCACGATGATTCTGGCGTCCAATCCCCTCTGAGAGACTGCTCTACAACCAAAGAGCCCTGATGGAGTCGTATCACTTTTGAAGAGGCTTCCAAATTGGACAGCGACTGATGTATCCAAGCCACTCCCTCTGTAACGCGCTCAAGTTTATCATCGTACACAGCCATAGACTTGGAATCGTCGACCAACAACACAACACTGGGTCGTATTTCTTCTTGATAGCGTTTAATCAACAGTTGATCCGTTCGGGCCGTGGCATTCCAGTCAATCCTACGAACATCATCTCCCGCAACGTATACTCGATGATCCATAAACTCGGTGGACTGACCGGCTGCAGTACCCATCTGAGGTCCAGACAGTCCGCGTGGTGTAGAATAAACGATCCACTGATACGGAGCCATGTCTTCTAAGACCTGCTTAGACGGTTTCATTGTTCGCCTCAGGGTTCATATCCAAGGGTATCGTCGACACCTGAATAGAAGGATGATTCAGAGACACAACAATGTCCCACGCGGTTTTGAGTACCGAATAATTCACAATGATGCACAGTAAGGCACAGAGGGTCGCCCACAGTTCCATCCCATTCAGTGAATCGCTCTGAAACTCATTGGTCATCGCAGCAAGCGGGAAGATATAGTTCATCATCCACTCTAACGGGAGTGGGTCTCGCATCAAAAAGGCCAGCAAACCAAACGGGGCCGCCACTGCGGGTATGTAGGCAGCAACGATCAAGTTTCGCTTAGAAAGAATAGACGATATTCGATTTTTTCGAAATCGTGGAAGCAACATCGCGGTGAAAGCAAACGTCTGCAATGGTGTATAGATCATCGCTGTAAATTGAGTTTCGGTTAATTTAGACCAAGGGGCAATAACTAGGACACCAAGCATCATCAAGATCATAAACACCATACCAGCACCTGCACTGGGCAACAATGGAAACAGTACGACTCTTTTCCATCGTTTTTTTGGTAAGTCCACGAAAGCTTTGCGGCCTATTACTTCATTTTCGAGCATCAAGGGGAGGCAAGCAAGTCCAATCAGTCCAATCATCAATAGACAGATCGTACAATATTTCTCCGCTGAGAACCCAGGCAATCCATTCAAGGTCAGCATACCAACCATCACAAGAGCATATGTTGCCAACACACCAATCCTGTATGGTGTACTTCGATTGCTTTCAGGATGACGAAACAACAGCACAGACTGTACGATACCAAAGTATACTAGAATCCCCCACACCCCAACCATCCATGGGAATACCTTTACCAGTTGTTCCAGTTCCGTTGTGGAAGTACTTTCAACAAATGCCACGACCATTGCCGTAACGGCAAACGCACCTTGAATCTGCATTAAAAACCAAATGACTTTTCCGATACTTGAAAAGCTATACTCTTCTAAACGCCACGAGATATTGAGGGTAAATAAAATGGCTAGAAGACCCATCATAAAGACAAAACCCATCCCCAGTAAGACCAGCTGAATCTGGGTGCCCGGCATCAAATATGTCAACGCAATGAACGGAACGATCGCGGCACCCAAAATGAGTAACAGCCCCGCCCCCGATAGGACACGCCCCAATACGATATCCATCGGTCGCAGCTGCGTCAGATGCAGCATCTCAAGTTTGTCCTTACTCCATCGATTGGCACTGTTGAACAATAACTGCGCGGGTACCACCAACACTGCGACAATCGTATATGTAGCCAAGAGAAGCATCGACATCTCTTCGCCCGACGAAGTCTCCTGTACCACGGTACAGGACCCCATCCACAATGCCAACACCAAGAGTCCAAATACGATCAACGTTCGCTTCAAAGACAAGACTTGCTGTGTTTCCAATAGTGCAATCGGATTGGAATGTTTATCGACCCATTCAGTCAATGTGCGTACAAATTTGAGAGATGTCATTGCACTTTCCCCTCAGTCAAGGACAAGAAGAGATCTTCCAAGTCCATTTTCTGTTCTACAAATCTCGTTGGCTGAACATTGCTATCCACCAAAAACTTCAACAACTCGGCCTGAGCCTCTTTGTCGCCTTCAAACTCTAGTAGTACACCCTGCTCATGGATTACAGCCCCTTTTACACCGACTGTTTCTACAAGGAGTTTGCAAACGAACTCTGGATGCTGCAACGTCTCAACGTACAGTCGAGCCGCTGGTTTTCCAATACCTCTAGACTCTGTCGTCTCACCATCTGATACAGAGATGTCATTCACCGAAGTCAACGACCTGTTTGCTTTTAAGCATCCTTGCTCAATCACCACCGCATGTGTACATATCTCTGTCAGTTCAGCCAAAATGTGAGATGAAATCAAAATTGTTTTGCCTTGATCGGCGAGCAATCGAAGCAATGTTCGAAGTTCTACTCGAGCCCTAGGGTCCAATCCCGCTGCTGGCTCGTCCAAAATCAGCAACTGTGGATCGTGCATCAGAACCGTAGCGAGAGCCGCCCGTTGTTTCATTCCTTTGGACAAGGCTCCGAATGGTTTATCCATCATATCTTGCAGAGTGGTAAACTCCACCACAGAATCTTTCATCTCTTGAAGAGATTGCCCCCACAATCCGTGTGCCCGTCCAAAAAACTCCAACATGTCACGAACCAAGATGGTTGGATCAATGGGAAAGGCGTCGGGCATAAACCCAATTCGACGACGCACCTCATCCGGATGTGACAACACAGAATACCCTTCAATAAACGCATCTCCAGAATCTGGCAGTTCTAAGGTAGAACA
>CALDQI010000386.1:0-1855 GCA_937911635.1 uncultured Pseudomonadota bacterium
AAAGCTTTCCCCAAGTCTACACGTGCAAAAACAGAGACTATCTCTGGAGACGGTTGATCTGTGCGAAAATCGAGCCATCCCAACTGACGACTGTCCAGCGCGGCAATTGCAGTGTCCAATGTCTCCAATAAATCTTCCGCATTGCTGGTAATGATGTCGTACCGAATCCATTCACCTTCAAATATCTCAGACCGTTTCATATAAGACTGCCATGCTTCCATAGCATTGATCCCATCTTCACCCTTGGCTTGACCCAGGCGATACAGTTCCCCATCTACAACCTTTGAGAGGTTTAAGATTCTTGCAGGACGTAGATGAACCTGCTCTATCGGCGCAAACTCTACCATATCCATTTCTTCAGTCTGAAGTGTGAAGAAGCGCCACTGAGATGGTCTGTGCTCAAACAACTCGATCTTTCCACTCTCTGCAGGTTGAGCGACGCAAACCCCCAATGAAGGTACCGAAGGCTGAAGCTTCCCACCCATCATATGAACAAATTCTTGAACCATAGAATATGGATAGAAATCCAGCTGTTGTGAGAGCAGTTCTACAAGCCATGCGGACTGCTCTAAAATGATCCAGGCAGGATCCGATGCATCGTACTCGCTTTCATCTGCGTAATCTGGAAACCGTTCCGCTAAACGCTCCCGTACATCTCGCAACAAATCATCTTTGTCTAGCTGTAATAATCCCGGTTGTGGAATACGCACAACCACCTCCTTAAAATCGAAAATCTGTGGTCCATATCCTATCGATTGGTGGACTGTTCATACCATACTACAAACGAGATGGAATAACACACCTTTACTATCCGATTGTCAGTGAACCACCAACAATTCTAGCCATGGAATATACGCACTGCGGTGCTCTGATTACTCAGACAGAATATCAAAGTCCGTTCCAATTTCTAAGACTTCGTTTTCCACTTCCAAATCAATCTTCAACTCTAGATTGCTTTCCGTCCCCATAGCCACCAAAGCGGACTCCGCTACCGGTATACCAGCCTCTCTATGCGTATTGGCTACACCTCCCGAGTGAACGAGTTGAACGGAGCAATCGTTAACTGTGACATCAGGCAACCACTCTTGAATCGTTCGTTCAACCAACGCTGTCGTTTGTTGAATTCTTGAGGGCGTTGCAGGTTCACCAATGAGTCCTGAAACATCGCATCCAAATTCAGGACGCCACGGGATATCCCCCGCTCTAGAATGTAGAACCATGTCTAAGCGGGCTAATGTGCTTTCTCTTTTTGACAACATTGGTTGACGGGCACCCAATGTCAATGATGGATGTAATATGCGTTTCATAAATCAGATCCCATGTGGCTGTTATGGCTTTGGAAGAGAATTAGACTTAAACGTAATCTCTGTACGCAATCCGTCAAAGGCAAATTCGTGAACCACTTTTGTAATGATAAACGTTCCATCAAAAGGATACCCTGCACCTTTCATCGAGAGTTCATTTCCGACCGTTGTTTCTCGAGCGCCTTTGGCTATCACCACTCCTTCTACAAAATCCAGTGCTGCCACATCCAACTCGGCTTGCGCTTTGGCCTTAGCCTGCGATTGATTTTTGTACATTGGAGAGTCATATCCACCGATCGTCAGAGATTTTACACCAAATGCCTTCTTGCCTATTGCAGCCCCTAACTTACCGCCTGAATTAATGGCTTTGGGAGCTTTTTTGTATGTAACTTTGGTTTGTTTGGTTCCGTCCTTTTCAGGATCACCCCAAAATACATGTACCTCGTTGATGTGATCTTTTAGGTTTGCCGTTAACCGAACGCTCACAACATCTTCACGGAAGCTCAGTTCCAGTTTACCCTTCGTTAAATCGCGACGACCGAAATGCAATT
>CALDQI010000387.1:0-2824 GCA_937911635.1 uncultured Pseudomonadota bacterium
TTAGGTCGTTGATGGGACCGGTTCCATCATAAAAGCTTTCGTTGAAAAAGGACAGTGACATTGAAATGAAGTCCACATCTTCTCGTATGGCCCAATCGACGGCATTTTCCAGAGATGTTTGACCAAGTACCCGTACTAGGTGGAGTTCTGCTCCAGGGGCTACATCTCGAATTACTTCAGCACAGGCTAGACCGTGTACGCCTCTCTCAAATCCAAATCGAGGATGGTTGCTATCGATGGGCAGTTCACAGGATGGATGCGCAAAACAGTCATGAGTCTCTACGGACCCTAACTCTCCATTGTCCCAGTCTGCCCCTTGCCATTCGACGTCAAATACAGCTACCTTCACGTTTGTGCCTAAATAACCGTGGTCGTGCCAAGAGGTACTGTTCAGTGCTTGATGCAAATCATCCGGTATGACAATATTCTCGAGGGACGAGATCCCTTCTGAATCTACGACAGCCCAATGGACAGGGCGATAGGGAATTCCCTCCGGTGGCGTTTCAACGATAGATCCATATGTGGATGTTGAAATCGCATTCGGGATGTATGGGACATCAACTCGGAAGTATTGCGGATGTTCATTAGTAGGAGATGGGAACATTTTTACGTCACTCACGTACTTTTGGGCGAAAGGTTTCAGCATTCTCCGGCTTGTCACACCATCCAATCCGCCAACCTGTAACGGGGTCTATCGTTAATTCATAGGGATTGTAACTTGTACGTAGCATAATTGAATTGGGGTATAGTTCGGTTGCGATGTCCATTTGGGCTTTTGTAATTTGAAAGGTTTCGTACATATCCCAGGCTCCAAAAACATGAAGCAATTCATGCGCCATACAGCTAGCACAATTGGGGGTCCCGGGTTCGAAATTGTTGTATAGAACAGCGCCTTCAATGTCGTATCGAGAATCCAAGCCAGTTTCCTGTGGAATGGCATAGCTAGCACCATCTCGCTTCAAGAATATAAGCGCCACAAACTGCTCCTCGGTAAATTGGGATCTCCATGCGTGTGGAGACTCAAATCCCAACTCACGAGATACGAGGTGAACCATCTCTACATTTTCATTACCACTACGTGTACCTGGTGGTAAGTGGGGTAGATTGATGTCCATCCACCGACCGTAAACACGATGTGTAAATTTTGGAGCAGAGACATTGTACGCTATGGATTGAGTCGCGAGCCAGTGTTCGCCCCTTTTCAATCGGCGCATTTGCGCACGTTGCTCTTTGAGACTCCAATTCGAGTTTTCGTCGGAAATGAAGACAACAGCTAGGCGTACACGTCCGTCTAGGATAGACGCCGAGCCAATGTTTTTGGTGTCCCCCGCAAAAACAGTTGTAACACCCAGAAACCATACGAATAAACTTACTAGAACAACCATCGAGTTAGGTGCCCGATATGATGATTAACTATTTGTTGCAGAGGCATTCCTTTCAGCCATCTTGCTTCTATATTCTGCTCGTTTTTTCAGTATCCGAGATTCCTCTCTGTCATAGACTTCTATATTTCGAGCGATCAGTTCCTCGGGGTCATGACCCCTTGCGGTAAGTTCGCGACGGATGATATCATCCATGATCAGACCTTTATCATCTAAGAACTGTTCAACACGATCTGGTGGATAAGTGGTGTGCCAGTCAAAGAGTATATCCAATGTATGTTGAAAGCCAATCGCACAGATGGGCTGGAACCCTTGGTGAGAACGACGTTTTCCCCAGCCCGGTTCAATATCGTGTTCTTTCATGATTTTGCGTTCTTCATTCTTGTTGATGCCCAGATCCAATAAGGGGGCATTGTATCGAATACCATATCGCTTGTAGAAGGCAATGTTCACATCTCTAGTGATCGGCATCGACATGGCTGCATACTCACCACCGACGCTTGAGCAAATGAAGGCATTGGTGATGTTGTGTTCAAGGTTGTAGATGATCGTGTGTGTCGCCATAGACTGTTGACAGCCCAAACAGCAGACCCAGTGTCCTTTGTACTTTAGGATATCTTTGAACAAGCGTTTGAATCCCACTTCGTTCCATGTTTCGGTCAAATTAATGAGGTGATGATGAACTCTATCGCCCAATACTCCACGGAGGTCATCATTGTGTTTCCTAGACCATTCATTGAAAAAGGTTCCATAGTTGTGCATGTACGTGTGCAGGTGTACCCCACCAGGAATTAATTTTCCCATCATCAATGCGACGGCACAACTGTCCAATCCACCTGAGTAGAGTACGCTAAAACTTTCCAAACATTTGTATTCTTCTAGAGTCAAGGGCATGGAGTCTCCAACTATTGGTTTACTGTAACACGTCTAATTTCTACTATCACAGCCTTTTGATTTGGGGTAGAATTTTCCTCGGTCAATATGGACATGGAAGTGGCGGTTCCCATTTGATCTGTTGGCGAGGGGAGGCGGTGATGCTCAAGAAAATATTGGGTGCACACTGATGCTCTGTGGTCAGTAGTTGATGTGCGTTTGCGGCATCTTTCAATGCCTGACCGTACTCTATGACAACCGCATTTTTCTATTTCGTAAATTCGTTACCGCGTAACTCTAACTGTATCTTTCTGTACAACTGGACAAATAATATCCGATGACGTAAACGTAAATCTAGTAGACTAAAAATAAAAAATTGATTGGTAATTTGGTAGTAACTTTTGGCAACGTTCGACTGTAATTGTTTCTGCACGGGATAAAAAATTGGCTTCTGGGATGAATAAAATTTGAACTTGGCTTCTGCAACTTTGTAATGACTGAACCACGATACCATTACGAACAATCATTCAATGATGGAATCTTGAAAGAAACTTTCAAATGGATCACTG
>CALDQI010000388.1:0-7137 GCA_937911635.1 uncultured Pseudomonadota bacterium
GGGAGCCTTACCGAATGTTTACCAGTCGTGCCGAACATCGTCTATTGCTCAGAGAAGACAATGCCGATAGACGGCTCACCGAAAAGGGGCATCAACTAGGTTTGGTCGACGATATCGCCTTTAATAGATTTAACGCAAAAATGAGGCTCATTGAAGAAGGAAAACAATGGTGCCGCACCACTTGGTTATCAAGCAATAAAGAGTCCAAAGAACGGTTTCAGAACTTGGGTCTACAACCGCTCAAAAATAAATCTTCGATCGAACAGCTACTGCGACGCCCTGAGATTGGCTGGGATATTTTGAAAGACTTATACATCGACGAAACAATGCCAAATTACAGCAGTGAAGTCATTGAACAAATCGTGACGGACATTAAGTATGCAGGCTATTTACAACGCGAAGAGAGTAGGGTGAACAAAAGTAAAAAATTGGCCCACATCAAAATTCCAGTCGATATGAATTTCTTCTTACCCGGAATATCTATAGAGGTTGCTGAACGACTAACAGCAGCCTCTCCTCCAACATTGGCTAGTGCCAGTCGCTTGCCTGGTATCACCCCTGCTGCCATTGACACGTTGGTAATTTATCTGTCAAAACACAACTATTAAAACCATAACATATTGAATTTTATTACTTTTTAAAAATATATGAGACAATCAATAATAGAATCACATCGTCGGTTGCTTTCCAAGTGGAGAAGCAAGATGGACCTCATTGGACCTGGTGACATGGAGCATCATTTTATAGATGCTCATGAAGCGGTATCCGAATTAGAACTCACCGGACACTGGGTTGATTTGGGGAGTGGGGCTGGATTTCCTGGCATCGCTCTGGGTGCATTGTACCCAAACCTGCACGTAACAATGGTGGAGAGTCGTCAAAAGCGAACCATCTTCTTAAAACAAGTCGTTCATCAAGGGAAAGCCGATAACATCACTGTCCTCTGTCAACGTACAGAACAACTCGATGGACCATTCGATGGAGTAATCAGTCGAGCATACAAACCACCCCTGAATTTTTTAGAGGATGCCAAACGACTCACACGTGTTGGTGGTCTAGCGATCTGTATGCTAGGTGAGCACGGTTCTTTCAACATTCCTACAGAGTGGACATTGATCGATGAAAAAATTTATTTCTTGGATGATGCTCACGGTCAACGTAAAAGATGGCTACTTAAACGTATCGCCTAGAACGATAGTACATCCACAACCCAAACAAAGGGACCCACAACGCAGATTCAGAAGATGTACAGCCACATTGAGCACCATTGGTTGAAGAGTCACTGTTCCATTCTCCATGTGGATCGACCCCTGTATCGGGTTCAGAACCATCCAAGCCAAATGCTGACAAATCCAATCTGGCTTCGAGTACTTGCTGTTCATTAAACAAGTCAAACGACACCAGCAGCTGCTCACCTCTTCTAGCAACCCATGGACGCATCGCAGCGTCCCCATTTTCATATGTTGTCAGTCGACGCTGCTCCACAAGTTCCCACCGCTGATTGAACACCCCCAAGAATACATCTCCTTTATCGGAACCTTGCCATGCCTGATCTCTTCCCATATGAGCGACAATAAAATAGTCCCCAACCTGAATAATCCCTTGTGGCCAATATGCTCTCAGTGGATCATCGACCAAATCTCGGTCGACCGTTTCTATCAACCTCCAATCTGAATCGTAGCGGTTCATTGTTAACGGTTTATCATGTGCCATACCCAAATGAATATACTGGTCTGCATGAACATCATAAATTACTCCTCCACCATTACCGCGAGGATAATCTTCCAGGGAAACAACCTCTTTCACCTGCAGATTGGAGTCCAAACTAAAAAAGTCTGTTGCAAACTGATAGCCTTGAATGGAAAGAAGGACCCCTTTTGCATCTGGAGCACAAATGACATTTGGATCATTGTGGGCATGAGTTCCGATACCATCACGAAACTCTGAATACGCCAAAATATTGAAGTCAGCATCATATCGCCACAAATGTAAATAATCTGTCGGTGTTCCCGTTTCACCTTCCGCCTCTGGTGGCATACCAGAAGCAGCATGTAAATACGTTCCGTCAGGGCATTTCTTTATGCCGTGATCCACCAATCCATCGAGTTCAACTACCGGTCTTTTATCAATCAACTCCCAGTCTTCTAGACCATCCCCGGTCTTTTGTAGTGTACCAACATAAAAACTTCGATTGCTTCCCAAAGCGGCAATCCAATTATCTTCTGTCGGAAACACTCGGATCCAAGCACCTGCCGATCGGATCTCAACCGGTTCTCCGACGTCTACAATGAACGGTTGCCCAAAAGCAACTTGACTCAGCCATAGCAACATGATGTCTCCACATATCTTCTGTCTACGATATCTGTAGCCGAGTCTATGCCAGATACCATCTAATCATCTAAATTTAAGTCAAAGTCTAGATTCGTCTCATCATCTGGAGAATATGTCGGCTTTGATTTAACTGGTTCATCATCCAAATCGCGATCTCTAGCCTCTGGAAGTGTCGGATCACAAAATATAATTGCCCAATTCTTGGTGAATCGACTTTCTGAACTCAAGTACGCTGAATAGGGAGGCAGACCTTCTCCACCGTCAACTTTCCTCAACACCGGAACCGCTTGGTAGGTATCCACACAATTGTAAAAGCGTTGCTTTATCTTCTCCGTCATGCTCAGATTAAATGCTTCGTGACATTTCTCATGTCTCTTTCTAGACCCCCGATCACACCCCTTCACTTTGGCTTGCGCTTGGAAGGCTGTCCATAAGTTGGCCGTTGACTGCGCTTTATATTTTTTGGCTTTGGCTTTGAACTTCTGGGTTTTCTTGACCTGTTTTTTCAGTTCCACCAACGTCTCTTGCAATTCCACTTTTAAATCGTCACGCTCTTGCTCAGCCGCCGCCAACTGAATTTGCAGCGTGGCAATCTCTTCTTCCATTACCTTCCACTTTGCTCGAGCAGCTTTGCGAGCCTTTTCTGTGTTGTGCTTTTGCTCTTTTAATTTATCCAGTTCAGCTTCTCGATCTGCCAATGTGAGTTGTAATAACTTCACATCCTCTTGAACTTCAAGAACATTTTTCTTTTCTTCATCTGTCAAACCTTTACACAGTTCTTCCAAATCTTCATTGGATAATTCCTCTTGCACAACTTGAGTTTGGGTAACCACTTCTTGTGGTTCTTGAAGAGTCTCAGAGGCTATATATCCCACCACAGACCCCAACAACACACCTAGGACTCCAACTCCAACAACGACCATTTGCTTTGACACGCTTGACTCCTTTACACTAAGATTCGTATACACATAATTCTAACACGAACATATTCGATGCATTATAAATGCTTCACAACATTACCACATTCAATAGGAAATATCTCATGCCGCTCGTTTCTACAGTTCAAACACATGCCAAATTCACCACCTCACACAACCGCCTCATTTTAGGAACCGCTACCGATATTCTACAATCAGACTCCCTTGCTGAAACACTGAACATTCCAGAACATCTGTGGGATTTTGTGATAGGTCAGCTGAGTAAAACAACTGAACTCCAGCTGATTCTTGATCAGAAAAAAGTCATTTTTCAACTCCTTCCGAGTAAACACTCTAGACACAACTCATCAAGTAACACAAACAAAATTAGACAAATCTGTAAAAGGATATGCACCTCTGGCGATTGGGATGTTCTACTGTTTGCAACCGAACGCCATCTGGAGGGTCAGGTGTGTGCTGTTGCCAAGGCTTTTTCCTCTTTCTCAGCAAAAACATCCCCTACACACAAGCAACAGATTCATATCTTACCGATGATCAACAGCGAAATCATCGTGCATCCCGATTTGAACATCATGATTGAAAATGTACGTTTGTGTGGTGCTCTTGTCGATCAACCACCCAATATCTTCCACATTTCAGATTACATCAGCATGATTGATTCTTGGGCACAATCACATCCATCTGTTCGGTGTACAATCTTCAGAGGGCAAGAATTAGTAGAGAAGGGATTAAACGGCATCTGGAACGTTGGTAAAGCGGCAGAAGAAGCCCCAGCAATGATCACACTACAGTTTACACCAGACAATGACAACGACGCATTGAAGCATGTTTGCTGGGTGGGCAAAGGCATTATCTATGACACTGGCGGACTGTCTTTAAAAAGTAAAACAGGCATGCCTGGAATGAAGATGGATATGGGCGGAGCCGCTGCGGTATGGACAGGATTCAAAACAGCCGTCGAACGAGGAGTAGAGCATCCCCTCAGCGCAATCCTGTGTTTAGCCGAAAATGCCATTGGAAGTCGATCAGTGAGACCTGACGACATCATCACAATGTACTCTGGTAAAACTGTCGAAATCAACAACACCGATGCCGAAGGTCGATTGGTACTTGCAGACGGTGTGGCCTGGGCTGAAAAAAATCTTCGACCTGATATCATCATGAATATTGCCACATTGACAGGGGCTGCAAGCACATCGGTTGGAAAAGGTGTCGCTGCCATCTATTGTAATGATGAAGCTTTAGAACAGTGTGCCGTATCCACAGGTAGAGATATTGGTGAATTGTGTCATCCATTGCCATACATACCTGAAAAATGGAAACTCGAATTTCGTTCCAATGTAGCTGATATGAGAAATTCCGTTGCCAACAGATCCAATGCTCAATCCGCCTGCGCAGCACAATTCATTGGCAATCACCTTTCTCAAAAAACACCATGGTTGCACCTTGATATTGCAGGGGCAGCATTTTTTGCTGGTAGAGGTACCGGATTCGGTATGCATTTACTGATGGCTGTATCATACAACGCTGCAAAATCAGCAAAGTGACGATGCGATCATCAATGTTACATATTTGAACTGAGTCATCTAATTTAATTACTTTATGCAATTTTAGATCACAACCTCTACTAAGTAGATTCTGACGATGGATTAGTCAATTATGATTTTAGGTGTCATTTTAAAAAGACACATATTTCAATTTATCTCATGAATATGTGTTGCCTATTTTACAACTCTTTGATAACTTGAGATCAGACCCTAATCGGTTTCTCCATTTGGCTCCCACCAAACGTTCCTTCACATTCGTCTTTTCTTTTAGAGTGTTCTACCACTCATCTATCCCACCCACTTTTGGTTGTACTTTCATCCTCCGAAAGAGATTCAAATCCTATTGAGTCAACACAATCAAAGCATCCCCCGCAAATCAAAAAATTGATTTCCGCCCGGAAGTCAATTTTTTTGCTTTTTTGCTGTCATGTCACTCCAAAAAATCCAACAATCTACTGCTCAAACCGCACACTTCATTCAGCAAATACCGTTGGATTCGATTGTATGTGATACTGATGCATTCAAACAAGATTGGACTACATCAGAGCTTCAAGCCATCGGATATGAGTTAGAAGATCGACCGGCCCCAATTATTGTTCAAAGCATCAATGGAAAAGAAGATCTGTATCAAGTTCTCTTTGGACTTAAATATTTTATTGCAGCGAATCTTTTGGCGTGCGAAAAGATTCCAGCACTCGTATTGCAACCGCAACGCAACGATACCGTCTCCAGATTTCTGGATTCAAACTTCTTCAATTGGCAACAGCTGGACGAAATAGAATGTGCTCGGGCATATGAATGGCTCAATAGCGTGTGTAAATACACAATTGATGAAATCGCTAAAATGAGAAAAATCAGTCGTCCTGTCATTGGCAATCAGCTCCGCCTACTCAAACTCCCCCACTCTGTTCAGAAATTGTTGAAACAAGGTGAAATAAACAAAAGTATTTGTTTACTCCTTCTAAAATTATCAGACCCTAAAAGGCAAGCCTTCTTAGCGAATATAATTGTCAAAGAATCACTCTCTGTCCGTGAAGCAAAAGAATTGATTCATCAAGAACTGCCTCATCGTACAAAGAAATCTTCATTGGATATTACCGTTCACAAACAATCCATAGAAATAGTCTTTGATTCCGTCGAACAACGAGATCACATCCTCGCGTATCTCAAAAACTGCTATTAGACGCGACAATACTCCTATGGGCGTTAAAACACTGACAATTGAACACCCCACCGCTAAGGATATTGAACATCCGGGTAATATCATCATTGCCACTCATTATTCTGGTACATTGTGTTGTGAAGGGAGATTAACCATACAGAAGAATGGCTCTCTTACGGGAGAAGTTCATGCTCAGACAGCACACATCTCTGGTTCATTTAAAGGCTTTCTAGAAGTTCAAGAATACGTTATATTTACGGATGGTTCTAAATTTGAAGGCACTTTGGATGCTCCTTCCATGGTTTGTTCTTTGGGTACGACCTTGATCGGAGATATTCGGGTAAAACCACATAGACAATAGGAATAATATGAGCACAATTATTATTATGGCCGGTGGAACTGCCAGTGGTAAAACCAGCATTGCTGCAGAGTTTGCTCAAAAGCACAAGTGTCTAATCATTCATCATGATCGATACTATAAAGACATCCTGTTTCCTCCAGATGCAAATTTTGATGAACCCGATGCATTGGACAATACACTACTGGCTGAACACCTAAAAGAACTGAAAGCTGGAAATGCGGTCGAGTTACCCATCTATCACTTCCCAACCCATAGAAGACTACGTGATACCGAACGAGTAGAACCTCAAGACTTAATTATCGTCGAAGGAATTTTAACTCTGGCTGCGATAGACATTGCAGAACAAGGAGATGTTTGTATTTTCGTTGATGCACCTGACGACATTCGACTCGCTCGAAGATTACAAAGAGATGTCGTTGAACGAGGACGTAGTGTGGATGGGGTTATCAAACAATATCTAACCACTGTTAGACCGATGCACATACAGCACGTCCTCCCCTCACAACAACGAGCGGAACTGACCTTGAATGGCGTAGTTCCCCTTGCCGAAAGCGTCCAAAAAATGGAACAGCTCCTGAGTGATAAAGGAACGTTGTAGCCTTATTTGGAAACATCCGATCCAGGCGAGAGTTGTATCGAAAACGACCACTGGACCAAGGCCTTCTCAGAATCTTCAGCGATGACCCGAATCGTATAATCTCCACCCGGCTCAGCCGTGCTTCCTTTATAGGCAATCCTTCCAGTATTGGAGATGCTCATCCCATCCGGCGCTCCTTCCAGTCGATAGGTGACAGGATC
>CALDQI010000389.1:0-3749 GCA_937911635.1 uncultured Pseudomonadota bacterium
CAACATATGTATTGACGTATCAAGAACCTGTGTGCCCACCAGGGCGCACTGAATACCATGGACCTGCTTGTTAACTATGGTTGTTTGTTGCCCTACTATCTATTATTCCTTGTTACAACCTCCATGGAATACTGTTGACTTAAACCTTGAAGATCACATTGACTTTTGGTACAAGAGTCTTAATCTCTGTTGCCAAAATCATATGCCAATTGATATGTTTTGTACTTATCTTGAGGCTATCAATGATGAAGATACTGAATAACATTACTCACTTCATTTCAATTCACTATGACTATTGAAACATTTGGCAACGGTGGTTACATCGTTACTGGTGACAGCATTCCTACCTATCGTTTGTTGATGCTACGCCATGGATTAAAGATGGAGATGAAAGGTCTCCGTATATCTTCTCATCGTCCTACTGCTTATTCAACTATCAAGAAAGAGTTTAATTTAAAAGGCTCAAAACATAAAGTTTTAATTGCATTTGAACGTATACTTACTCATGATTACAATTTAAAATTAACAAATCCAACGGTTTAGTATTTACTAGGGGGCTGCGCATCCTACCAACGCAGACATTCACATTATCTCAATTCAAATGACTAACAAAGTTGTTCCTCTTATTCTTGATCGTGCGTGCTTTGGTCGGTTGCTTACGACACCAACAGTACGTGACACTGTTCCTCCTGCAGTTATTGTTCGTTTAGCAGAACGTCACTTCAATGATGATTGGGGTGATCTGCCAGGAGAAGATGAAGAACTAAATATGAATATTATCAACGGTATTCATAACAAAGACAAGGAGGCTGAATCTGGTCGTATTATGTCTGTTTACACATGGCCTGGTCTACCAGAAAAGATCTGGATCATTTCATATCTGCAATATGATGCCAAATTGCAACAAGATCCTGACTGCTGCAACACAATAGTTATGTTTCCATCAGAGTACTAAACTACCCTGGGCATTATGTCTTATTACTTGCGTTCTATTCCAGGGACGCCAAGACTATGTAAGTCCCAGGCTACACACCTCATTCAATTCAACGTTTCTAACACTATGTCTCTCATCAAAACCTGGCTGCTTGAAGAACAGCGATCCAAAAATAAAGAGAGTTTAGAGGCGATGTCGTCTAGGATAGCGTCGGGAGCTTTCACAGCGCTGTTTCCTGAAGGTGTATCACACGATGATCCATGTCTCAAACAGCTCAAAACAGGAGCTGCACGGATCTTTGACTCCGCCCATCAGTCTGATGCATCACTGCCACCCGTGATCATTCCGGTAGGCTTACACTATGATCACAAACAGCGATTTCGGTCTAGTGTACTCGTGAACTACCATCCACCCATTCAGGTGCCACGGTCTATTTGGCAAATTAAAGAGCCGAAAGAACGCTGGGAAAGACTGACAAACTTGATGGAGGAGACTCTAACCGAAGCGATTTATGCAATGGAAGATTGGACGATGCATCGAAATTTTAATCGTGCAGCCTCACTTGTACGAGCAGAGCGACTTGCTGATCAGCATCGCGTTCGTCCAGCATCGATAACAGAGCGTGTAATTGGCGTTGCGAGATTGTGGAAGGGGTATCATGAACGGAAAGAAACCCATCCAATTCGAGTGGCTGACATTATTGAGCGAATTGAACAGTACAGGTAGGATATGGAATCAATCGGTTTGTTAGACCATCAATTGGATGGAGATCTACGCTGGATATCTAGAAGAGTGGTGCTGATTTTGGGACTCCAATCCATCTTGGTGGCCTTAGTATTGCCACCACTTCTTTTTGTTGGGTACATCATCAACTTTCCCACGATGTATGGGATTCGATATATGGTCCAGCATCGGGTGAAATTTCAGAAGGACAGAGCTTCAGTGCAACTCTTTTCATCGTTGGTGTTGTACCCATTCACTTGGGGGCTGTGGTCAATACTGGCATATTTTGGTGCCCTGAAAATAGAGGTAATACAGCCATTGTTTCCTTCGATTCCTGATATTCCAATAGCCGCGGCGATATTTGTAGGCTCGATAGCCATGATGAGTTGCATCGTAATGTTTGTATATTTGCGTGCGATAAAAAGAATGCTGAGGGCTTGGAAGGTTCGTTGGACCAAGAAGACAAAACGAGGATATATTGAATCACTACTGGAGGAGCGTAGACAGTTGACTGCTGAGTTGATCGCCTTTTCTGAGGAGTTGGATTTACCAGGTGAACTGGGACCAGACAACAAATTGCACTGGGGAGAAACATGATGTGGCTGTGGATCGGCTTGGCGAATGCTTGGAATATTGCCGGACCGGAGCGAGGACATGTGCTGGATGTGGATGTTGCTTCTCATGAGATATTATTGACGACTCGAGTGGGGGTGATGAAAAGTACGCCAGCACTCGAGGCATGGAAACGTGATGCTCGATTTCCACCGGATACAAAGCGCGTGGCAACATGGTCGACCACAACCGATTCAGGATCTGTAAAGTCAGGGGCTTGGGGAGCACCCCCAACGCAGCTGTGGGAGATAGATGCCTTGGGTAAGCGACTTGTGCAACAACATCCTCAATCGGTCGTGTCTGATTTAGATGCCCGAGAAGACGGTGTTGTTTTCGTTGGTTGGAGGGGCCGAACGAAGGGATTGTGGAGAGTGGAACCTCAAGGGGAAGCAAAACTCATTATTCCTGATGTTGAGCCATGGCAGATTGTTGCGGAAGGTCGAAATGTTTGGGTTGCAACCATCGCCAGTGGTCTTTGGGCAAGTGAAGATGGACAACCTTTTGAACAAGTGTCTACAGGCTCTGTTACTGCCATTTCTCGAGTTGGAAGTTCGGTGTGGATGGCTCTTCCAACGGGTGAGTTGGTGGATGCTCATACACAAGAAGTGGTTGCAACCATCGATGGAGGTTTTGCCAGTCACATTGCTGAACTCGACGGTTCAAACGGAGGGGCATTACTGACTGTGGTTTCTCCAACCAGACGGGCTCATCCTTTTCAAGTGATTGAATCCGGTGTCATTACTCCGATCACCAAACTGGACGTAGATGCAGACAGTGGATTGATCGGACCCACTGGAACTTGGGCTTTGGGAGATGGTACAGCGATGGTGGGGACTTTTCGTAGAGGTCCACTTCGGTGGAATGGTTCATTGGCTCCAGTACGGACAGATTTTTATGCCACAGTATCTGGCGGCGCCGCGATGGATGACAACGGTACAGTGGCGATGGCGTTTATGGGGACGGGTGTGTACCTCTTCCAGCATGGAGAAGTGTTGTCTCACCCCACCGAAGGTCCTGTCACAGACTCTATTTCGGTCTCCTCAGTCCTAGGTCAAATTATTGTTGTGGACTTTGAAGGGATCAATCTCCTGCAGTCGGATGGTACTTGGGGACAAATGCCTGGACTCCCACATCAAACTGGAAGGGTGAACAATGCCCTCAAGCATGTTGGTAAGACAGATTCGGATACTTGGTGGGGGGTGGATTACTCAGGTCGATTGTGGAACCAGACGGATGGAGACTGGACAGCGTGTGAATTATTTGGAGTGCGTCGATTTGATGGTGATGGAGAGGACCTTGTGGTCGTAACCAAACGAGCATTTGTAGAACCGTCGTGTGGAAAGGTGACGGCGAAATCCGTTCCTCAAATGAATACGGAAGAAAGTCGAGCGTGGGGAGACTGGGTGGCGACGTCAGAAGCGCTGTATTTCGAAGGAGAGTTTGTGCAGTCCCTTCCAGAAGCAAAGATAGACAGTATCAT
>CALDQI010000390.1:0-11600 GCA_937911635.1 uncultured Pseudomonadota bacterium
GGTATACGACGTAATCCATCGGAGTACTCATGGATCTGATACATGAACTCTCGCCAGCCGAGCACTTGACGAATGAAGCCTTCTTTGGAGTTGAAAGGGATGTCTAGCTGTTCAATATCTTGGACGACTTGTTTGGGCAGCAGACGATGAAGATTGAGCAGCGGTGAGATACGTGTGTGGAACAAGGACTTCGAGTCGGTGTGCATCGCATCTTCGTAGGGGCCAAAGTGTACCATACACTCTCGTTTTGCCCATTCCCAGAGTTTGACAGCATCTGCTTTGGTGGAAGGAACTTGGGTTCGGTCTAGTTTCCCCACTGCATACGGAAATGAGGAGTCAATGAAATCGCACACCTCGCTGGTAATGTCATCGGATTCAAAAGTTGGAATGTCGGGTACTTCAGGGTCTCCTTTCCACGCCAGTCGGTTATCGCCATCAAAGGAGTACTTGCCACCAATCGGCTTGTTGTTCTCCATCAGAATGCCGGTACGCTTACGCATCTTTTGATAGAAACTTGCCATTTTCCAAGGCGCGTGTTTAGAGGTATTCTCGAGGTCCTGTCTTGTACTGAGCCAGCCTTCGTGTTTGACCGGTTTGAGCCACCCAGCTTCAATACAGGGTTTCAACTCTTTGCGAAGTTCCCGCTCAGCGGGTCGCATCACTTGAATCTCAGTAATGCCGTATTGCTGTTGAACCTCTGAGATCATCGTACCGTAGTCATTCTGACCGCATCGATAGATAACCTGAACTCCACGCTTGGCTTGTTCGATAGCAAAGTGTCGGTTGTTGCTCAGAAGGATAGCGAGTTTCTGTTTGTGGTACTGCCTTCGAGTGCCTTTGTGACTGGTTTCGAGCATGATGATCGTAGTCTCATTCGGTTGGAGACGAGATAGTGGACCCATCGCACCACTCAGTTGATCGTATGGAACATAGATAACATGAGCTCGCAGGGTACTTGCTCGTGGAGAAAGTTTATGAAGTGCGCTGAAAAATATGGACATGGTTTTCACTGGTTTAACGTCAATATTCAATAGGGCAGTTGCAACGGTTGACAACAAATATGATTTAAACTTCGTTTATTCGTTTGTCTCTATATGCATTGTGTACTACAATCCGACTAAGGAGAATGCACTATGTTGCACATTTTGAGGATCATCGGATTGTGGTCACTCTTGGGTGTCTTTGACGCACAAGCTGAGGTCGTGACGCTCCCGACAGTCGAATTTGCTTCTCCGATTGACTACCCAAAAAAAGAGTTGAGAGCTGGTAAAGGGGCATCTGTACTGCTTCAACTCACGATAGACACAGATGGTCAGGTCTTGGGTGCTGAGATTGTTGAATCTGCTGGCACGGCGTTTGATGACGCTGCCATGAGAACGATTGAACGCTATCAATTTACCCCTGCACTCGATGAAAACAGCCAACCCATTTTGGTACAGATTCAGTATAGATTGGTGTTCAACCCTGAAATGCTTCCACCGGTCAATGTGCGAGGACGCGTGCAGGAAGCCGGTCTTAGAGATCCTCTGGAGAATACACAGATTTTGGCGACCAATGCCGAAGGTCAACAGGTTGTAGTAACCACAGACTCAAACGGTGAGTTCGAACTTTCAGGTCTTACAAATGGAACATGGGTTGTCGATGCTTACAAGGGCGGACTCATCTCCGCACAAAGTACAGTCGAAGTCTCAGAGGACAACATTCAAGAGTTGAACTTTCGATTGGTTCGTGATCAAGCTCAAACTGCAATGGAAGAAGCCGATGCTAGCATTGTCGTGGAAGCTCAGCGAGAAACCTCAGAGGTGAGCGTAAAGACGCTATCTGCAGACCAGATCCAGTATCTTCCCGGGAGCAATGGAGATGTTGTCAAGGCGATTCAAAACCTACCGGGTATTGCTCGTGCCCCCAGCGGTATTGGTCAGCTGATCATTCGCGGTACGGCTCCAGAAGACTCCGCATTTTATGTCGATGGATCTCCAGCCCCGGAGGTCTTTCACTTTGGTGGATTGACGACGGTTCTCAGTACATCGAACATTGAATCTGTACAATTCCTACCGGGGAATTACTCCGTTCGATATGGCCGTCAGTTGGGTGGGTTGGTAGATATTCAAACTCCATCTACTTTTCCAGAAAGGGCAGAGAGTTTCACCTCAGTCGATTTGTATCAAACGGCATTTTTCATAGAGCAAGTGGTGGAGGACAATGTTGCGGTGTCTGTGTCTGGTCGTCGATCCTATGCGGATATTCTTGCGGCACCGATTTTAAATTCACTGGGGGTAACTTTTCGGTTGCCTCGATATTATGATTTTCAGACTCAAATCACAAAGAAGATGCCTTTTGGAGGGGTACTTCAGACAATGTTCTTTTTATCGGACGATAAATTTGCGTTTACCTCGCCCAGTGAAGATGAAGATGAGGAAGATACCGTCAATGCAGCGTTTGGAGTGAATTTCACGCAAGTACAATTAAAATACACCCAGCCCATTTACACGGGTTGGAAGTCTGTATTTACTGCTGGTGCAGGTCCGCAACGCCGAGATTTTATCTTCGATGCAGCAGGTGAAGCCTACGAGGAAACCTTGATGTTCAATGTGCGCCAGGAGTTTTCAAAGGACTTGGATGCGGAGATTGGCAATGCTTGGAAAGTGGGCTTGGATGTTAACTCCGGTGAGTTTTCCTTCAACTATGATTTGCCATCTTTTCCCTATGAGCCAGAAAAGGCAAGCATCGATTACTTCGCTCCGGCAGGCTATGTTGAATATCGACGGCGTGGAAAGTATGCAGACCTCATTACAGGACTTCGAGTGGATCAATATCGATTGCAGGATGCCAATCCTCAAACAGCCATCGATCCAAGGATTCAGTCTCGTTTCTTCCTGACTGATAGTCTAAAGTTTTTGGCTTCAACCGGGCTTACTTCTCAGGCACCTCTTCCGAGAGAGCGATCTGGTAAGAATGACGGGGACCCAGATTTGCGACCAGAACGATCCTTTCAGAACTCTTTTGGACTTCAGCAGGAGCTGTTGGGAGGCGCGCTCAGATGGCAAGTCATTGGGTACTACAATGAGCTATTTGATTTGGTTGTTGGTCGTGAAGACCGATTTCAGTTCTTTACCGGACCGCCTCCAATTGGTCCATTTGATACAGAAGATTACGCGAATGACGGGACAGGTTTGATCTGCGGTAGTGAGGTGGAGGTTCGATACACCGATCCGCTTCGAATTGGACTGTTGGCAATGAGTTTTTCTCATTCTGAACGAACGGATCGAAACGGTGATACAAGGCTGTTTTTGTACGATCAACCGGTTGTGATCAATGCACTGTATACCCAGATTTTACCGAAGAATTGGCGATTGGGTGGTCGGATTCGTTTTGGTTCCGGAAATCCGTATACCCCTGTATCGAATCGAATATACGATATGTCCTCGCGAGAATTTATCCCCGTATACGGAGAGAGAGATTCTGGAAGATTGGATCCATTCTTTAGTGCTGATTTGCGTATTGATAAAGAGTATACATTTCGCAATTGGAAGCTGGGAACCTACTTGGATGTACAAAACGTCACGAACTACAAGAATGTGGAAATCCAGAGTTGGTCTTATGACTACTCTGAAGAAACTCCTGTTCAAGGTCAACCCACGTTCCCAATCTTGGGTCTCAAAGGAGAGTGGTGATGAAGACACCTCATATGTTGATGGCAGTACTCATGATGGGCTGTATGGGACCAGACCAAGAGACATTGGTCGACGAACTCAGGGTGATGGCAATTCAGGCAGAACCGGCTGAAGTACAGCTGCGAGATTTTGTACCCGATGAGAATGGGGAAACCCTTAGTCCAGTAATCAATGTGGTAATTGGAGATCCACTCGAGAAGGGGTATCAATTGGCTGTCTGGCCATGTACCAATTTTGGAGAAGGCCGTGAAGAGCAGGAACTATTTGAAGACAATCCGTCGGATTGGATTGCACTGGTGGAAAGCACAGAGACGGTCGTAACCGTTCCAGTCGTTAACAATCCCTTGTGGGGTCCCATCCTTTCTCGCTCTCCAAACTCTGAAGTTCCACTACCAATTACCTCCATTTTCGCATTGGCCTGTGAACCATCTATTTGTCCAGAACTTCAAAATGCAGTGAATGGTGAATGGAATTTAGAACGGTTTGGAAATCCATTTGATTGGATAGCGGAACTGCCGCTGTCCGGTACCAGTTTGGCTTTCAAACAACTTCCCGTATCCAATGGGATGTCTGATGACACTCGTTTGAAGAATCCCACTGTGGAACCTGTTCTTGATGTGGATATTCCATTGGTTACCAATGTTGATACACCACTCATTTTGCCTTTTACAATCGAACTGTTTCAGCAAGATGAAGATGTGGCCAGTCTCTTTGGCTACACCACACGAGGGGGTTTTGGACGAAATGTCTTTGCCACCAATGGTCTACGGATGTTTGTGGGGGAACCTGCTGAACGTGCAGTCACTTGGTATGCTGGCGATGCAGAAACTGGTGAATCGACACTTTTTGTGATAGTAGAAGATGGCGCTGGCGGAACGGGTGTTTGGACAGGACCGGGTGTCGTAGAGTAACGTTTACTCCTCAAACTCAGCGAGCTGTTCCCCCAATTCTTCCCATCGTTCCATCGACTTTTCGAGAGTGTCTTCTGCTGAGCTCTTTTGAGATGTAAGGTCTTGAAGCAGTTTCAAATCACTTGCAGCTTCAAACATCTTGGCTTCGAGCTCTTCAATTTGCTCTTCAAGTTCCATGATTTGGTTTTCAAGTTCTTCGTACTCACGTTCCCAGCGCTTGAGTTGGTTGCGTAGTTTCTTACGTTCTTTGTGTTCTTCCGCGTTGTTTGCCTTCGCCTTTTTGACGGTGGCACTTTGCTGAACGACGAGGTGCTTGGGGTCAAATCCAATGTGGACTTCTACTTGGTCATCGATGCACTGTGCGATGTGTGTGGCGACGGATTCGACAAATGTGGCATCGTGAGAAATGGCTAAGACAGCGCCTTCAAAGCTGACCACGGCTTCGGCAACAGCTTTGGCAGAGGCCGTATCCAAGTGGTTGGTGGGCTCGTCTAAGAACAGAACGTTGTACTGATTGAGGGAGAGTTCAGCCAAAACCACACGTGACTTTTCTCCACCGCTCAACTTTGCGATCGGTCTCGTATGAGAGTCAGATTGCAATCCAAGGGCCCCCAATACCTTTCGAATCTCGGTCTCTCCAATCGTCGGACATCGATCGTGAATGTATCGAACGGGGTCTTGATCTAGGGGTAAATGCTGTGCCAGATCCTGAGCGTAGACTCCCAGCCGAATACGTTCACCAACTTTTCGCTGTCCATCGTGTAGCTGTAAATCACCCGATAAACTCTTCATCAGCGTGGATTTTCCGCACCCGTTTGCACCGACGATGACCATTTTCATTCCGCGTTCCAAGATGAGATTGACATCGGTGAACAAACTCGGATGGTTTGGCCATCCAATATGGGCATGTCTGAACTCGTAAGGAATGAAGTCAGACGGTGCTGCTTCATGAAACCTGAGGGTACTGCGCCGATTTTCTCTTTCGGGAGCGTTGGAGAGATCTATTTTCTCCAACTGTTTCTTACGCGATTGAGCTTGCTTTGCTTTGGTGGCTTTTGCTCCAAATCGATCGATGTAGCTTTGAAGGTGGGCGGCCTTGGCAACTTTCTTTTCATGGGTTTGTTGCTCGAGTAGAATGCGCTCTTCACGCAATTTGAGAAATTGGGTGTAGTTTCCGGTGTATCGATGGAGCTGCTTGCTGCGAATTTCTAGGATGTGTGACGCAAAAGTATCCAGGAACGCGTGATCGTGACTCACCACCAAGATGGCGTAATCGACTGTACGCAGATGGTTGGCAAGCCACTCTTTTGTTGGGTGGTCTAGGTGATTGGTGGGCTCATCAAGTACGGCTAGGTCTGGATCTGACAACAACAATTTGGCAAGGGCAATGCGCATCTGCCATCCACCAGAAAAAGTATCGCAGGTTTTCAGCCAGTCTTCTCTAGCAAATCCGAGGCCATGTAGAGTACTTCCAATCCGTTCTTCTTGCTGGTAGCCACCCGCATGCCGGTACGCATCCATAGCTTCAATGAGGGCAATCTGTCCTTCTTCGCTGTCGACGTCTTCTTCGCATGTCTTCAGATGTTCTTCGAGTTTGAGAAGCCTGGTCATGCCACTCTTGACTTCTTCCCAGACGGGACGGGTAGAACCAGAGACTGCCTTTTGGGGTAGATACCCCAATTGAAAATCTTTTCTTTGTGAAAGTCTCCCGTCTCTTGGAAGTGCTTCTCCAACGAGAACCTTTAAGAGACTCGACTTCCCACATCCATTGTGCCCTACAAGTGCAATCTTTTGTCCGGGATGAATCTCCCAGTGTTCAACGGACAGGAGATCGGTTTCTCCAAAGGCAATGTGTAGATCGTGTATCGCAAGCATAGGGCGTATTTAACCGATTTGACCTCCTATTGCGAAGTTTGAGTGTGTGAAGTGCAAACAGTCTAAAATTGTACGAGGGTGGGTATAATATTTACGTGATTTAACTGAAGTAGGGGTATACTAATGAATGTACACATCTTTTTATTGAGGTTTCCATGATTGCCATTTCCTTCTCGCTTCTGTTTGCTTGTCGTTCCGGTTCCGCAAAAGTTCAACTTGATGAAGACACATCAACTGAAGAACCAGAATGGTGGGATAGTGAGTCTGATGAAACGAATCAGTCTGATGATTCTGATGAGTCATCGTCATCCGACTCAGATGAGGAGAAGGAAGAGGATACTGGGGATAAGCCCGAAGATGAAGAATTCGAAGATGAAAAAGATTCTGGTCTGGGTGACACAGAAGATTGCGGTGAGGATTTTGATTCAAGTGCACCTTGTGAAGGTGATTGGACAACTACACTTTGTATGCACGAAGGACTGTATTGGTGGTGTGAAGGTGGTGTCTGGATCAACGAAGAGGATAAATAAGATAAGGTGACTCATCACATCCAGCCCATGCCTCAAACATTTTTGAATAAATCGCCCCAAGATGACGTTAGTAGAATAGTGAAAGTTGAAAAACAATGTTGGAGGAAGCGATGACTGTATTTTTGACCTTAATTTTTGGATGTGTCTCCGAGCCAAACCCAGATATTAGCACGGCTACAGAGCATGGTGTTGGTGAACGAGCCCTGTCCATAGAACACAACGGTGTCGTTCGAGACTTCATTCTCTATGTGCCCAGTCAATATGATTCAGCGACTCCAACGCCGTTGTTCTTCAACTTCCATGGTTACGGTGGAACATCTGAAGGACAGATGCAATGGGTTCAAATGAATGACCTTGCTGATCAAGAAAACTTTATTCTGGTCTTTCCACAGGGCACGGACTTGGAGGGCAGTCCGCATTGGAATTCGGCAGATATGGGCGGAGACAACAAGAGCGATGCCGAAGACAAAGGCTTTGTGCTCGAACTGATTGAGCAAATTGGACGCGCCTACAATGTAGATGAGGATAGAGTCTATGCGGCTGGGTATTCCAACGGCAGTTTCTTCAGCTACTACCTTGCCTGCACAGCAGGAGAGCATTTTGCTGCCATTGGTTCTGTATCAGGTACACACCTAGACCTTGGAGACAGTTGTACTCCTGGCCATCCAATGGGGATGATCAATCTTCACGGGACGCAAGATGGCGTGGTTCCGTATAGCGGTGGTGAGGACTACACTTCCACTCAAGATGTTGTAGATTGGTGGGTGAACTACAATGGCGCGCAAACAACACCCGAAGTTGCGACTGAAGAGTCGGGCAGAATTACCATTGAGCAGTACGTCTATCCGGCTGGTGAAAATGGTGTGTCGATTGAACACTATAAGTTCATTGGCGGTGACCACGTTTGGTTTGAAGAGTCCTTCAATGGACGCAGCACCGGTGAATTGATTTGGGACTATGTTTCTCAGTACAATCGTTCGGGCCGAATCGAATAATCTAGGTCCTAGGGAACTGTAATTGATTCAGCCGTGTAACTTCTAGAAATCCCTAGACCTTTGTTCTCTACAATGGTTTCCAGAGACGTTTTGGCAACCTTGGTCACCTTCAGTATACAGCCCAAGGTATCCCCACTGTTATAAGCCGTATTTTTAATGAGGGAATTGGAACTGTATCCTTCGAGTTTTGGGTTGGACAATGTACGACCCAGATAGTCTAACATTTTATCGACAGCATCTTCCTTTATCTCGACGACAGTACCATTGACTGTCCATTCTGCGGTGACTTTATTGAGTTTGCCATAAAAAGGAAATGTCCCCTCGAGTGAGCAGGAGTATCCGATATCGGACTCTTCGGTATTTTGTTCGCCTTCTGTCTGTGCATCTGGATTCTGTTCGGGTGCATTATCTTCTTTTGTATGTACTGTTGACTTGGTCCAAAAACCAGACATGGGAACAATGACGGCGGTTGGCTCCGACAGTTTGCCCGTGCTTTGAATATTTTGGATGGTTTGATCATCGTCATTCACTGTGAAGGTATAGTCGATGGGGGATACACTTGAATCTATGGTTTGTAAGCAGGCGATCTCTTGGATCTTCTCTTCAGGAGCCGCACAAGAAACATTTGGTTCATACACTCCCACGCAGTCTGTTGACTCCTGTTGATCCACAACATACTTGGATCGTAGGTGAGCGAGATTGAACTTGGCCAGATCTTGAGATTGGAGCCCATGGGATTGTAACCCTTGATATTCTAAATAGTACCGATAGACAGTATTGAGTGAAGGGCGCTCCGTGTCTTCAATGAGCAGTCCTTCTATCAGGGTGTGGATAGGGGACAGGGTGCTGTTCCAGGTACAGTCATCGTCACAGCATGGCTTGAGTTCAGCATCCTCGAAAACACTTGGCAACGCCTCACAGGAAGTCTTTGATGCAAGTGTAAACAGTCCAATATCTGCTTTTCTTTGTGTACTATGGTATCCACGCCGTGGATCTGCAGTGATGTGCAGACAGGCTTGTTTACCTGATAATGCTGGATCCACAGTCCACACTTTTGTGTATACCGTAGCAAACTCTTCATCAGACTGGAAACCTTGGTGTTCAATGAGTCTTGTTAAAAATTCGATGTGGTCATTTGCATTGACCAATGGCACCAGGATCTTTCGAAATTCGATATGTTCATTAGAGGAACTGTAGGCATCGACGTCGAGATTGGATGTTTCTTCTAGAAAGACTTTGATGAGTTCGTCAACGAGACCAGTCTGGTCTGTTGGTTCAAGCCCAGCGTACAGTTCAGTCCAATACACCGAGGGAATCGTTCCAACAGTTTGAGATAAAAATTCCCGTTGCTCACTCGAAGACTGCGTTTTGACCAGTTCAAGAGTGTTGAACATTATAGTGCTTTGGTTATTCCAGGATCCGTCTTGGTAGAGTAGAAGATCTGCAGGATTCTCGGAGACATCACGGATGCCATTCCAATCCGATGCCGAACCCGTAAATCCAGTTGGTGTGCTGACTGGAAACAATCCTTGTGGTGTACTTTGAAGGGTTTTCCATCCTGAATTGATGTTGACTGCCAAATATTTTCCGTCGGGACTCGATAGAAGTTCGCCCGTTCGAGTCCCTGGACAGCTTCGCCACATCCCACCACTACTTCCTTTGATGTAATCGACTTGGAACGTGTGTTCGTCCTTGATCAACTCTATTTTGGCTGAACAGCCAAATATCGGGAACGCAATCACTTTGGTGCCTTCGATGGTGAAGAATCGGAACTCCGATTGCACAAGTGAGGCCTCGATAGGTGTTTCGACCGTGGCAATGTCTCGGTGGCCCTTCCAAGGTGTACAGGCGCTAAGTAGTGTCAGTAGGATGAAATTCATGCATCTATCCTATCACAATCTATCACAATCCTAAGTTTCTACTTTATCCTCTAGAGTTCTTCACACACGTAAAAGATGCCGGTTCCATGCCAGTTGTTCGAATAGCAATTCAAGTCGTTCCAGCGCCCTGTGTCTGCATACATATGTCCGCAGTCTTCGTTCCCCCAAGCATCGTCGGGCTGCCCCCCGTTCCAATTGGTGTAGTTATGGTTTGAGCCATTGATCCATGACCATCCACCGGAGGGCTCTTGCCAGTGAGCCGCACTGATGTTGTCGTAGCCAATCCACCACCATCGGTTCCACGCTACAGACTGTGCGGTTTGTTGTATCCAGTGGTTCTCGCTGCCGTTGTTGATCACAGCCAGATCGAAATTGCCATAGGACTGGCATGCTGAACGCGCATTGTACCAGTTGGATGTATCGTCACAGAAGTAGTAAGTGTGACCGTTGTACGTTCCTGTGTCACAGCCACAAGTAGAACTGTTGTCAATACCGCCGTCACAGTCATTGTCAATTCCGTCACAGACTTCAGCAGCGCCTGGATTGATTGAAGGATTGGAGTCATTGCAGTCTGAGTTGGCATCATACCCATCACCGTCCATATCTGGACTGTTTGGATCGGTACCATTGTTGATCTCGTCACCGTCATTCACTCCATCGCCATCGGTATCCGGATTGAGGGGATCAGTATTGTAGTAGTCTTCGTCACCGTCATCCAGTCCGTCGCCATCGGTGTCTGGGTCTAATGGATCGGTACCGTTCGTGATTTCGTCCCCATCATAAGAGCCATCGCCATCGGTATCCGGATCGAGTGGGTCGGTGTTGTAGTTAGGCTCATCGCCATCGTTGATGCCGTCTCCATCCGTATCGTCGTCGGTTGGGTCGGTACCATTGGCAATTTCATCGTTGTCATTGACGCCATCTCCGTCAGTGTCTGGCTTCGTTGGGTCGGTTCCGTTGTTGACTTCATCTCCATCGTTAATGGTATCGCCATCGGTATCTGGGTTGTTGGGATCTGAGCCGTAAGTGTCTTCATCGCCGTCGTTTAGTCCATCACCATCTGAATCTGGATCGAGTGGGTCGGTACCATTGGTGATTTCATCGCCATCGTTTGAACCATCGCCATCGGTATCAATCAACACAGGATTGGTTCCGATGCTGATCTCATTGTCATCTGTGAGTCCATCGCCATCGGTATCTGGGTTATTCGGATTGGTTCCGTTGTTGACCTCATCCCCATCGTTAATGGTGTCGCCATCGGTATCCGGATTGAGTGGATCAGTATTGTTGGTATTTTCATCGCCGTCATCCAATCCATCGCCGTCACTATCTGACATGCACAGTTCCGTTGAATCATGCTCAGCAGCACCTGGGAATGCTTCGGCATTGCTATCATCACAATCCTGACCACCATCGTTAAAGTCACCATAGCCATCCAAATCATCATCACGATAGCATCGGCTTTGATCTACTTCATATTGAGCATGACCAGAACCAGGGTAAACATCGACACGATCATCGTTACAATCCTGACCTCCATCTTCTTGGCGTGCATATCCGTCACCATCTGCATCGGCAATCACAATTACCTCTTCAACTGGGTCTATTTTTTCAGATTCGCCACATCCCAATAATAAATACAACATATTCAAACTCCATTTTCTTCAATATTATACGAATATATTGTAATTGAATTCGAAGCAGATAAAAACACGCATGTCAACATGAGGTGTCG
>CALDQI010000391.1:0-16231 GCA_937911635.1 uncultured Pseudomonadota bacterium
TGAATCTCGGGCAAGGCTACCAAGTCGTCATGTAGAGCAGCTCCGCAGGCTGTACCCATAATGAGTGGCTCATTGAGGGGTGCATCTTCAATTTTTCCAGGGTGTTTGTCCAACAACCCTGCCGACGCCTGCATAACACCACCCAGTTTGGCAACGTCTTGTCCCCACATCACACCACCGTGGTTGCGAATGATATTGTCCAACGCCGCTCGAATTGCACCACCATAGGTAATATTGGTGACGCGATTGTCGGTTTGAACCTCTTGAACCACTGGAAATGGGGCTCGAATATGCTCATGAATAGACTCAATCGGAGGCTCGGGCTCTGCACGTACAATCTCTTGAAGAGTCGCAAAAGCAGAGTGTTCAGCGCCCATGATGCTTCCCAAATCGTGGTGCTTGAAATAGTCCTGTCCTTCGCCCTTAATACGCTTAACAATCTCGGACTCTCCCAGTATTCCCATTTCAACCAGCTGCTGACCAAAGTCATTGAGTGGGTCATGCTGGTCCAAGTCAAACTTGTAATCAGCAGCCGAAGAGTGTGCATTCAAACGAGGCAAGTTGACTACGTGAAACAAAATCGGTTTCTGTTCCTTTTGCACATATTCAACGGCTTTACAAGTTGTTGTATACGTGTCAAAGAAATCGGCACCATCACAGGTAAAATGCTTGATACCAAACCCTTCAGCATATTTTTCAAAACTGCGTATACCACGACCTTCTGCAGGCGTTGTTGAAATGGCAATCTCATTGTCTGTAACCATGATGATGGTTGGGGTCGACCATACAGATGCCGCATTCATAGCATCATGCAAGTCTCCTTCCGCAGATGTCCCATCCCCAATAATCCCCATTGTCACAGCATCATTCACACCTTTAACCTGAAAGCCTTTCGCATATCCAACCGCTTTCCCAAGTTGCATTCCAACTGGGCTCTGAACAGGTAAAATGCCAACTTCTTTGATATCCAGATGATAAACCATTTGACGACCACGGCTCATCGGGTCGGTATCGCGGGACAATTGCTGGCGAAACACCGCTTCCGAAAACCCTTCGTATCCATTGATGGCACACCACATCGAACACATGGACCCTGAACGGTAGTGAGGAACAATGCCAAAATTGGAAGGCGTTACGTATTTTGAGAGCGCCAGAGCCGTTGCCGTCCCATGAATCTCTTCACCTGCACCCCAAATGGCAAACTTAACTTCACCCGTACGAACAAGGTTGATAATTCTCTCTTCAAGGGCTCGCGAACGTGCCGCAACGGTATACGCCAAGCGCAATTCTTCGTTGGTTGGTTTCATATCAAGACTCCAGTATACGATTGGATAAAATATATAATGATCACAGGCAGAATGTAATCATAACGAGTTTGGTCTGTCGATCCAATTGTTCTACGCTGTTAGTCCTTGGGACAGGACAGAACACACGCACGATGCTCATCTTTACAGGTCACATCACCATCGGAGCACTCTAGTTTTAGTTCTGCACAGGCGGAAAGACACTCATTAACGAGCGGACACTCGACTTCACAATATTTTTCCGCTTCAAAGACCGCAAATGAAACACCAACCTTCTGCACGAAAGCCCGATAAGCCATCTTACAACACTCCAGTTCATCTGGAGAGAGTTCTGCCGATGTCGTTGTTTCTCTGTCAAGAGGCTGAACAGTTCCAACAACACTAACGAGCCCACCAATAATGAAGAAGGGCAAAACCAAATCTACCCAAAGGTGTTCCCCATCCTGTGTAGGACGGATAAAAGAAGAAGCAAATATACCAGTCAAACCACCGATTCCGAAAACCGGTATAGGGTATGCTCCCAATATCGTTATCACCGTTTTATGAACGCCATCTCGTCCATGACCGTCATACGGCCAAATGAGAAAGAATAAGAGAACCGCCAGACTGCTAGCGAGAATTCCAAACAGCCCTCCGGAAAACCACCATGCTCGCTGTCTCATGCTCCACACCCAAGGCCAGCTTAGAAATAACGTCGACATCAAGCCAACCAAAGAGGCTTTATAGGGCGCCCAATCTTGTATGGCAGTAATAAATCCACCCGAAGCATTGATACACACACCGCCGAGCCAACCACCCAGTGAGCCCAATAGCACCAACTGTAAAAGGGCCTTGCGAGTCGATAAAACGATGTCTTTATGGGTGAACAGCATCCGAAAACACACTCTAAATTGGAGTACAGGACATTTGGTCCAATGTAATGCAGTGTATCAAACTCGGCATCATTTCCATCCAGATTTTGAAGGTATCTGAACTACATCCAGACAAATCACAATCAGAGGTCTTGACATTTCTGCGACGAGATATGGCAGGCAAATCCAAGTATGATACTACCATTCAATGAATACAATGGAGCAATTGTGATGCAACGACCTGTAGTACTCTGTATTTTGGACGGCATCGGTCTTGGAAGACAAGATGAATGTGATGCTGTGCACCTTGCCAACACACCACACCTTGACAAGCTAATGAATGATCATCCATGGGGTAAACTAAAGGCACACGGAACGGCTGTCGGATTACCAACAGACGACGACATGGGGAATTCTGAAGTGGGACACAATGCAATGGGTGCGGGCCGAATCTTTGCTCAAGGAGCAAAACTGGTCAACAATGCTTTTGACAGTGGAGATATGTGGGAGTCACCGGTTTGGAAAAGAGCTATGCAGGCAAATACCCTACACTTCTTGGGATTGCTGTCTGATGGGAATGTACACAGCCACATCAAGCACCTCTTACAAATGATCTCACAGGCGAATGTCGAAGGCGTTCAGAGGGTCCGTATACATGTCCTCACCGACGGCAGAGATGTCTCTCCCCGTTCCGCATTGGAATATCTGGCGCAACTAGAGCAACATCTCGCTACTTTCAATGCTTCTGGTCGAGACTACCGTATCGCCACTGGTGGGGGTCGGATGTGGATCACACTGGATCGATACGAAGCAGACTGGCCAATGGTAGAACGTGGATGGAACTGTCATGTATTGGGAGAAGGCACTCGATATGACTCCGCAACGAATGCTGTACAGGTGCAATACGATGCAGATGAAGGCATCGATGACCAATGGCTCAAGCCCTTTGTTATCGGAGACTATTCCGGTATGAAGGATGGAGACGCAGTCATCTTCTACAACTTCCGCGGGGATAGAGCCATTGAGATATCTTCAACATTCGATACTCCGGCAGCTGAGTTTACTCATTTTCCAAAGCGATTTTCGGATGGCGTTGAGAGCGACATCTTTTATGCTGGAATGATGGAATACGACGGAGACTTACACATCCCGAAGAACTATCTCGTGGCCCCTCCATCGATTGACACCACCGTCGGCGAACAGTTGGCCAATGCCGGTAAAAAGGTGTTCGCTCTATCTGAAACGCAAAAATTTGGACACGTGACCTTCTTTTTCAACGGAAACCGTTCGGGTTCGCTAGATGGTGAAACACAGCAAGAAATACCCTCTCTCAATGTGCCATTCAACCAAGCACCGCGGATGAAAGCCTTAGAGGTCACCAACCTTTCTCTAGAGGCTATCGAGAGCACAAAATATGACCACATCCGACTCAACATCGCAAATGGGGATATGGTCGGTCATACTGGAGATCTCCCTGCCACAATTGAGGCTGTCGAGTTTGTCGACGAGTGCGTTGGAAGAATCGTTGAAGCATGCGCGTATACTGAAAGCATTCTTCTAATCACAGCAGATCATGGAAACGCAGACGAAATGGCTCAGTGGGACAAAAAGACAAAAGCCCCAAAACGAAAAGCCAATGGAGATTTACTTCCGTCTACTGCACACTCAAAGCATCCTGTACCGTTTATTGTTTTTGATCCAAATGGCGAATGGGATCTGAACGGAAGCAAAGGAGAAATGCTGGGAGGATTGTCACAAATTGGGGCCTCTCTTTTAGAAATGTGTGGTGTTGCCATTCCACAGGGTTATCTTCCATCATTGGTACAATCCAAATCGTCATAGGATCACAATCTCAGGAGTCACCATGCCCCTCAACGGAAGAATTGACCTGCGTTCAGATACGGTAACCCAGCCTTGTGAAAGCATGAAACGTGCGATGATGAATGCACCACTTGGTGATGATGTATTGGGTGATGACCCGACTGTACACAAGTTGGAAGCCAAAATTGCTGAGATGCTGGGTAAGGAAGATGCGCTTTTTGTTCCTTCCGGTACGATGTCCAATCAAATTGCACTCTGGATGCAAAGCAAGCGTGCGGATGCCGTTGCGCTACACAAAACAGCTCACATCTACGTATATGAAGCTGCAGGACCTTCTGTTCTCTCAGGACTGTTGCTCAAAACTGTAGGTGGTGCAAACGGTATCATCGACTTGGATGAACTGAGTGCAACTGTCCCTCCAGATGACCCACATTTCGCTCCACTCTCGATCGTCTGTGCTGAAGACACTGCGAACAAAGGTGGCGGAACTGTGTACCCTTTAGATACCCTGGACGCCGTCGGACAATTTGCTCACGCAAATGGTGCCAGTTCTCACTTGGATGGAGCAAGATTGTTCAATGCGGCTGCCGCGTCTGGAATGTCTGCTGCTAGACGTGCACAGCATTATGACACCGTTAGCATTTGTTTTTCCAAGGGGTTGGGGGCTCCGATTGGTTCTGCACTCTGTTTGCCCAAATCACTCAAGAAGGCTGCCATTCGCGCGCGAAAAATCTTGGGCGGTGGGATGAGACAATCCGGTATGCTCGCCGCTGCAGCACTCTACGCCTTAGAGAACAATGTCGATCGATTGGCGGAAGATCACGTACGGGTCCAAAGACTCGCTCAAGCACTGATTGATCAAGGATACACTGTACGCTGGCCTGAGAGCAACATGGTCTATTTTGAAGTTGTGAACCCATCTGATGTCATCGCAATGGCAAAAGTCGCAGGGATTGATGTCCTTAGCACGGGTCCTACAACCATTCGTGCCGTCGTCCACAAGCACATCGACGATGCCGATATCGACCGATGTATTGAGTTCTTTGGACAGAATCGCTGAGCAAACACTGCTACTTCCTCCCCCTTGAATCACAAACAAAATTGTGGAATACTGGGTGTATCTGCGGTGACTGATCGCAGAAGCACACTGGAAATACCATGACCCACGCCTCATCCATTCACGAATTTGGAATCACATCGGTTCCGAGAGTATCAATTGACGATTGGAATCAAATTCGGCAATATTTCAAGGCTGGGCATCCATTTGTCATCGAAGGTGCAACGGTGCAGGACAAACCCTTGTCCGTCACCGATTTGAAAGAGCGGATGTCCGACAAAGAGGTGACCTGTTTCAACCCGGAGTACCACTCTGATCGGATGACGATGGGAGAATTGCTAAGCAGGGTGGAGCGAGGAGAAAAGTATCGTGTTCGCGCGGATGTGCAGCTGGGTACTCTGTTTGCCCCTCATTTTGATACCACCTTCTTCGAACGCATCCGAGGGGTTAAACGGACCCTAATGGATATGTTGCTCCACTTATTGGCCAATAAACTCTGGGCGGTATTTTTGAGTACACCCGGCTGTAGGATGAGCAACCACTCCCACATTAACTCGACGTTCGTCATCCAGTTGGAAGGTGAGAAAACGTGGCACATGGACTTTCGAGCCCTTGATCAACTCGAATACCCGACGCTCTACCCTTATGACTATTTGGCAGGCAAACATCCAGAACAAGAACTGCGGGTCGATATGAAACCGGGGAATATTTTGTATGTACCAGCATACTGGCTTCATTACACAGATACAGAATCGGTCTCTCTGAGTATGCACTATCTATTTACTGAAAAGATGTCCTATTACTTCAGTAAGCGAATGCGAAAACTCTTTTTCTTTGAAATGCTCCGCCGCCCCATCGGTATGCTGAAGCTGGCTCTGGCTAGAGACAATGAGTTTGCCTTCGGGGACAAGAGTCTATGGAGCAAGCGATGCTCAGACAAAGAGCTGGAGTTTTTGGCTGGGAATGACTATTCCTGACATTTCGAATAATCTCAATAGATCGCAGGAAAATATGTTACAAAATTGTACCTTAGAGTAGCTATGGAGCCCCAATGATCCTTCACCTATTTGGTTGTTTGCTGTTTGAATCTGCCCAAATCGAGGTGGATACTGACGTCAACGATACAGGGATTGAAGTCGTTGACACCGCAGATGTTTCAGAAACGAATGATACTGGAACGGTCGTCGAAACGGACACAAACGAAACAGACTGCATTGTAGAAGTGGAGCAATGCGATGGCATAGACAATGATTGTGATGGAGTTCCCTCGGCAGATGAAATCGACAACGATGCCGATGGTTTTGTAGAATGTGCTTATAACGCCTCTACTTGGGAAGGCGATTCGTCAGTCATCGGAGGTGATGATTGCAATGATTCTGATGGAACAGTGTATCCAGATGCCTCTGAACTGTGCGATGGACTGGACAATGATTGCGATAACATTTTGTCTGATGGGGAACTCGATGATGATGGCGACGGATACGTTGAATGTACCATCGACACAAATGGATGGGATGGAAACGCGACGATCATTGGAGGCAGTGATTGTTCCGACACTGATGCATCCGTCTTCATTGAACAGTCTTGGTATATAGACACAGACAACGATGGGTTTGGTTCACCAGACTTTGAAGCGGTCACATGTGAACAACCAAATGGGTACATCCTCGACGATACAGATTGCAACGATGAGGATGCTTCAGTATATCCCAATGCTCCCGAACTCTGTGATGGGCAAGTCAATGCCTGTGGAAACACGATACCTTCGGATGAAACTGATGATGATGGTGATGGTTTTGTAGAATGTTTCATTGACTCAGCTGGATGGGATGGAAGCGCTACGGTCATCGGTGGTGAAGACTGTGATGACGCAGACTATTATGAATTCCCGGGACAGGTCTGGTTTGCAGATACGGACAATGACAGCTTTGGCGATGCCAATTCAACGTCGTTATCCTGTGAACAGCCCTACTACACCACCATCGACAGTACAGATTGCGATGATTCAGACGATACAGTATATCCATATGCTCCTGAACTTTGCGATGGACAAGTCAATGCCTGTGGAAACACGATACCTTCGGATGAAATCGACGATGATGGAGATGGTTTTGTAGAATGCTCCATTGATGCTGGCGGTTGGGATGGTTTCACTTCTCCACTAGGAGGAGACTGTGACGACGCAGACATCAATGCCAACCCGTACAACGTATGGTTTGCCGATACAGACAGTGATGGCTTTGGTGATCCGAACAACTGGCTCATGCAGTGTGTTCAGCCCAGCGGATTCATCGTCGATTATACAGACTGCGATGATTCAAACCCCTCAGCTTTCCCTGGAGCTCCAGAGATACCAATCGATGGAATTGATCAGGATTGCGACGGTCAAGATCTTACTGAAATACCAATGGCAGATGTATTACCAGGAGACCTTATTTTTACCGAAGTATTGCATCGTGGCTACAATACTGAGGACGATGACTGGGTCGAAATCTACAATGCATCCCAGGTCAGTATTGATATACAAGGATTGTCATTTTATTCATCGCAATATTCTTTCACTGTTGGAAACTCACACGTCCTGCCAGCTGGGGGATACTTTATATTCTTACAATCTGTAGATCCATTGGCAAATGGAAACTTCCCTTCTGGACAAGTTGAATACATTGAAACGGGTTTGCCGGTTAACGATAACGGAGCCTACATCTCGATCGAATACAACGGGTCTACAATAAGTTCGGTTACGGTGCCCAATCATGCCTCGCTTGGAATCCAAAGAGGTACAACATGGATATTGGCAGACTACTCTGGACCCCAAGACGATGCGGACAATTGGTGTGTATCAACCACCCAAGCCTACTCCAGTGGCAATGATACCTACCGTGCGTCGCCCGGAATGCCAAATGACAACTGTGATCAAGATGGCGATGGGTACTACTACGGAGATTGTGATGACACCGACCCCATTCTCACACCGGCCGACAACGATGGGGATGGGATTAGCACATGTGATGGTGACTGTGACGACAGTGATGCAATATTAAATCTAGACGATCTGGACGGGGATGGACTGAGCACCTGTGACGGTGAGTGCAATGACTTCGACCCTTCGATAGGCATTACCGACCTAGATGGGGATGGATTTTCCGGCTGCCACATAGACTGTAATGATAGCGACCCCAATGTCACCCCCAATGCGATAGACATCTTAAATGACGGTATCGATCAGGACTGTGACGGACAAGATCTACTAGGTCTAAACTTCAGTGACCTCATTCCCGGAGATCTCATCATCACTGAAGTGCAGAACCATGCATGGAATACAGATGAAGAGTGGTATGAATTTTACAACAACACTACTGAGATGATTGACCTACAATACTTACTTTTTGAAACCAACAGCGGCGTGTATATTATTTTGGATCACATCATGATGTCCCCCGGTGAATATTTCGTCGCCGGTCGCAGTAACAACACCAATCAAAATGGTGGCGTAACCGTAGATATAAAAACAAATCAAAACCTCGGACGAAATGACGATTGGATTTCTATTGCGTCTGATGATGGGAACACATATTCGATCATCGCAGAAATCGAATACGAAGCATCTGACAATTGGGACACCTTCAGGGGTAGCTCTAAGATAGTCTACGACACAGGCATTGCATCAAACAACAATACGGACTACTGGTGTTCGTCAACTTCGCAGTACTACAGCTACGGTGGCGGTTGGTGGAACAACAACAACCTTTATGGCACACCTGGAGAAGCAAACGACTCTTGTGATTACGATGGCGATGGACAATTTGTCGACGATTGTGACAACCAAGATGCGACTGTTTACACCGGTATTGCTTACCTCGATGACGTCAATGAGTGTATGCAAGACTCCGATGGCGATGGGTACGGAGACGATTCACCACCCAGTGGAGTCACCGCAGGTACGGATTGTGATGACTCCAATGCAAACGTCAATCCCAGCATGCCCGAGATTTCACACGACGGTCTCGACAACGACTGCTTGAATGGTGATAATACCAGTGGTCCTGCGAACTGAAACAGGTAGGGTCTAATCAAGACACACTCGAAGGCCCTTCTCCTTTCCGTATTCCAAACGTCCAAACGATAAATGGAATCACTAAAAATAGTGCAGCCGAGGACAGAGCCATATCTGGTGCCAATCCGTGCTGGTCAATGAGTACACCAAACAGCCAAATAGAAAAGCAGTGCATCACCAGATAGCCAATTAAGTCCCAAGAGAACACTCTCCCTCGCACCTCTGTCGGAACGAGCTGTTGCAGTCGAAGGGTTGAAAAGACCCAAATCGTAGCACCGCCCAAATGAGCCAATAGAACCAATATGGCCACCATCCAGATGCTGTTCACAAAGGGAAGTGGTGCATAAAAGATGAGCGCCCATAGAAAACTGTACCCGAGCATGGTCTCCATGACTGGAACTCGGTCTTTGGCAATCCAACGAGCGAGTATCGGACCTATTCCAGTACCTAAGCCACGTGCAATAAACAGGAAGGACACCCCGATCATCGCCCCTTCAGCCATTCGATATTTCCCTTCGGCGAGCATCGCCAAAATCACCGACGCAGAACCCATGATGCCCCACATCATTTTGAGTGAGACCAGTCCCTTGATCTTCGGGTGGGTCATGATGTATCGCCACCCTTCTTTGAGGGGAGCCAATAGATTTCCCTGAATCTTCTTGCGTTCAAATGCAGGTTCTACAACGCCCATCAGTAAAATCCCAGAAACCAAGTAACTGAGAACATCCACCCCCATGGCTACTTGCCAGCCATAGACCTCCACAACCAGACCACCCAAGCCAGAGCCTACACTGAGCATCAACGACCACGTTACGGCGTTTAGGGCATTGGCTGCCGGTAGTTCTTCTTTACTAACAATATCGGGTAAGATGGCGCGTTTTGCTGGATCGAAGAACGCAGTCAGAGCAGATTGAAGCCACAAGAGTGTGTACAGGACCCAAGGGGACGGAAACCAAATGATCGAGAACATCCCTAGTACAATGAGCGCTCTCCCCCAGTCTGTAAAGAGCATCACCTTCTTACGAGACAACGCATCCACAACCACTCCACCCACAGGCAAAATACTCAGTGTTGCCAGTGACTTTGCGATGAATACACCGCCAAATGCCCCCGCTCCGTCATGCCCCATACTTCGAAGCAGTGCCAAAATGGCCAATATGTTGAACCAATCCCCAAACAGAGAAATGATATGCGAAAAGAAATAACGTCGAAAGTTAGGGTTCTGACGAAACAGCTGGACGTATCCTACAGGCTGTAGTGGCTCTGATTCTTTTACCTTTGATTGACTCATGATGTCAACGTATGCAGATGGTAAAAGTGAAACGCGGCGATGACCAGCGAATGCGTGATCTGACCAGTTCGAATCAAATCTGGCACATCACTCAAGGGGTATAGAACCACTTCGATTTCTTCATTGCCTTCCAACGACTGTTCTCCGAGTACGACATCACGAACCAAAATCGTTCCGCAATGATTTTGCTGGATGGCTGGATTGGGTGCGACCACTCCGATTTGCTCTGCCCGATGTCCGACTCCTCCAGTCTCTTCTTTCAACTCTCGGAGCCCTGCTGTCATGAAATCCTCTCCCGGATCGACCATACCACCCGGAATCTCCAACGTGATGTCACGAGTACCTTGACGGTATTGTCGAATCATCACGACTTGGTCATCGGATGTGAGCGCAATAACGTTGACCCAATCTGGAGCTCGCAATACGGAAAACATCCCCTTCTTTTCTGGATTGATAACCGAGGAAGAATGCTGCTCGAGCAATGTGAACACTCTCGTTTGATGCACCGACTGAGTGTGATGGATGGTCCAGGGCTTGAGAGACATAATGACCTATATTAAAGATGCGTATCAAACTCTACTGAGCGTTCAGTTTACGCCACCTTTCTTGATCGATGGGAGCGTCATTGAACTGAAAATAATACTGTTGAAAGATGAGCAGATCACGACTTCGCTCTTCGGGACTTTTCACGGCAAGGGTTTCAATATACCAATCCAAATATTCTTCAAAGTTCTGAAACTCAGCGCCCCGATCTCGAAGCAAAGACATGTGTTCTTTCTTATAGGACAAAATACTACCAGACAAAGGGCCCAATTGAATTTGATTCAGGGGATGGGCCTCTTGATTGAGTCTAAAATCAATATACAAGTCCACACCGCGAGATTGTAGGTAGGGTACCGTCGCCTTACGACCGTGCCCGACTCGATCATCACGACTGGGCAATCGGGCCAGTTCTGCATCGGTGAGTCCAGTCATACCTTCGATAGCGTACGGAAGTTCAGCATAATAGGCAAACATCGCCTGCGCTCCGTAGATCACCACTTGAACTGGAGTGTCTTTCAACAGAGGCTTGATCTCGTCACCGGAAAACTGTGCTTTGGCGCGCCACTCTTCTGTATACCAGTGCGATTCCTCCGTGATGCCTTCAATCCCAAACACACCATTTTCTATGTCCACTAGCCCACTTGGGGCAATCGATGTGATTGAAACCCCCGTGGCCAAAAATAAGACCATCAGGCGTTTCGAGGAATCGGTGACTTTTTCTTGAATCCATGTACCAAGCAACATCAACAGTGGTATCGCCCACGGCAAGGCAAACCGTGCCATCATAAAGTCCCCACCAACACGGGCAACGTGGATTGCATACAGCGTAGAGAATATAAGAACAAAAGATACCCACCTTCTGTTACTGGAGTTCCTTCTAAGAAGTGCGACACCGGCTATCCAGCCCAGTGGTACAAACCAGTACATCTGGCAAAATAGTTTAATGTACAACATCCCTTGTACCCAATCAGCCGATTGAGCCTTTGCATAAAAGGTATTTGGTAGCCACTCTCCATAGGTCAATAGTCTCCAAACCTCTAAACCAGTCAGTGTACAGAGACCCACCAACGTGGTTTGCATACATTCGTTTCGTCTGTTGTTCCACCAAAGGACCGGCAGTACAGAGACCCAAAGAAGCCCTCCTTCTGGACGAGTCAGCATACCAAGAACCATGAATGTCCACAATAACCGCCAGCGTTCCTCTCGCAAAGACCAGATAACAAGGACAATCAGTGTCATAAACCACTGAGTCTCCAATCCAGATGTTGCAAACAAGCGAACGTGGGTCATTCCAGCCACCAATACCATCGGTACAGACAAAGAACGATGACCAAACAACAACAGAGTACCAAGCATCACTGCATAAGCACCTATAGATGAAGCATGTGCAAACCACTCAGGTTGCCAGCCTACAGTCATTCCCAGTCCAATCCACAAGGTCCATAGCAAATTGGTATAGCCTTCAACCCATTCACCAATGTTGTACACCAGTCCATGTCCCTCACTCCAATGTTTGGCATAGCGAAAAGAAATAAAGGCGTCGTCGGACAACCAGCGATGCTGAATTGCATCCCATACGGACGCAACAACAACAGCCACCTGGAAACCCAAAATAAAATACACACTAAGCGGTGTAGCTTCAGAGGGGTGGGCAGATTCTGGGGATTGGTTATTCATACACTACCTGAGGTGAATACCATGTATCCCGTCCTGAAAACTCTGTGCAATGCGAGTCTCCCAATCGGCTTGATTTGGTTGGGTTTTCACAGCACCGATCTCTCAGCACCTCCAGAGCCCATACAACAATCCGATGACTGCGTGGCCTGTATGTTCCAAAGAAAAGGCAACATCCCCTACATCCTTCGCCGGGCAATCCATGAATCTGGTCCCGATGAAAACCTCACTTTTGGACACTGTTTTGTATGTCTTCGCTGTCCCCAACCTGGAAACGAAGAACCGATCCCTTGGTGCCGTGGATGGTGGCCTGCCGACCCAGATGGTGGAGATTACGAAGGCGACGGCGGGCAGATTTATTCTGATGAGGAGGAAACTTGGGATACGGTCGACTGCATCCCCATCCGTACAGAAGAGGCTCTGCAGATTAGACAATACGTGTATAGCTACAGCAAAGAACATGACTATCAGGTCCTCAATCAAGGTGCACGGTCTTGTCTGGGATACTGCTCTGACGTACTGAATCAGATCGGTTGGGAACATGATTTCCCATTCGGAGATTTTACCATCCCCGGAGGTATGATACTTCCATCAAGTCGATGGACATACGAAAATACAAACGGCAAACCCCAAACGGTGATGGATGAATTATTTGAAGAGCAGTATTCTAGTACACAATGAGACAATCAAAGTCTATCTTTACTGTGAATCACACTACGGAATGCGTTACAATTAAAGCGCAAATGGAGAGGTCTCATGAGTGCGTGGTCAGAAGAATTGGAAACCCTATACAAAACCCAAGAGTTGTGCACCCACCATGGTGGAAACAGTGACGTTCCAGAGTTGATTGCACAGAATTTTACGACACTACAGGGAACACTCCTTCCAAAGTTGCACAAGGTGTTCACCGAGAATCAGGACGCAAACCCTACCTTCTCTGTACTCAGTGCACAGTTTCCAACGACGCCTGTACACACTGAAACATGGGGAGCAATGCATACCGCCATCGGCAATTTGATCTTGGCGATGCATCTAGCCCTCCCTTTTGTTGAAGAACCACTGTTTATGGAAATCGTTGATACGGAACTCTATCCTGAGTATGAAATGATCACCGTCTCGGTTGGGAATGAGCTTCTTCGAACGATTCAAAGTCCTGAATTACCTGTTCGACTACAGCAGTTGCGTGAGAAATTGGAAGACCTATTTGGCTTTCCATTTCCAAAGATCAAATTCACAGATGATGCCGCCCTAGATGGGCACGCTTACACCATCAGTATTGCAGGACAATTGCGACAAGGGGTTGCTCTTCACAATAAACTCCTTGCGATTTCAACCAAGGGACAATTCCCATCTGTTCAAGGCATTGAATGCACCGATCCCATCTTTGGATTGCCTGCCAAATGGATCACCAGCATGTTTGAACGCACCGCAAAACAACAGGGCTGTGTCGTTCTATCTCCTCTCGCAGCGATCATCTCTCATGTTGAAAGACTGCTTCGGTTACAGTATCACACACTATTAACTGGAGAAGTCCTCACCAACCTCATCAAAGAACACCGCGACGTCGCTTCAATGTTCATTGCCTTATCCAAAGAAGAGTGGCTCTCAATTTTCAAGCACTGTTTGCGAACGCAGATTCCACTCGTTGATATCCCTAGGATGCTCGATGCTATATTGGAAATTCAAAGTGATTTGGAACCCGAAGTAGCTCAAAATGGCGACTACTTGTACATTGCCCTCCGTCTGAAGTTTCCGCCTCGAAACCTCAAAGGACTTCTAGAAAAGGGAAAACTATCTGTTCTCCAATTCAGTGATGCATTACAAAACACACTCATCGGTGAGTTGGATATCGCCGAAGGTCGGATGCGCGTTCCTCATTTCACACCGCTTCTGCAAACATTGAAGAGTGCTATGCTAGCGACGCGAGATCAAACTCCGTCGTTGCTCTGTCCAGATGTTCTGGTTCCTGATATTACTCGTAGACTCGAGCGTCAAGGTTTTGCCATTACAGTAGTCATGGAATCTGAAGTGCCTGAGCATGTGCAAGTGGTTCCAGTGGCTGCAGCACTGACATTACCGACAGTCACAACAAGCTAAATCTTGCCTCTTCTGAAGTCTTCACCTCCTTGACACTGTCATCGTAACGGTCATATTCGAAAGAATGTCCTTGTAATTCTTTGTGCCCTTTTCTAAAATGAAATGGTAAATCATCGGAGAGCACATGAAACCATACAGTCTCACAACACAATACAAGTCTTGGACCAAAGAAACCCTCATCAGCATCTTGGATGAACTCGGGCATACAGACTATCGAAAAGATTACAACAAAGCTGAACTGGCGAATGAACTATTCCAGTACTACAACGTAGAAACGGTGTTGAATGTAGCCGATATCGATGCCCTACAACGTTTGTTTGAAGTTGTTGGAGCCGAAGAGATCTACAGAATGGTAACGGTTGAAGGTGGCGCCACCCCAAGTCTGCAGAACCTAAGTGAAAAGGGCATTCGCAGGCTCTTGGTACAATTTCAAAAGAATATGATGAGTGCCGCTACCGACCTATATTTTGCAGATACAACGAACAAAGACAATGAGCACCTGTTCCTCACTATCTCTATGGACACCTTAACAAGAGAAACAATAACCAATATAATTGAGCAAACTGAATCAGGTGAATCCGAATAGGCACGGCGCATCGTTCACACAACGTGGATGGTTGTACAATGGATCAGTCTCAACATCCGCAGCAATTACCGGTATTTCGGATAAATTCTTTGTCTTCGTGGATCCAATAGTCATAACATCCAGACCAAAAGACCTCTTTGACACCATCACCGTCAATATCTCTTCGAACCTGTGGAACAAAATAGTCTCCCGTGTCAAGTTCGACAGTCTTCGAGGCTTTAAAGGTAGCCTGTCCTTTCTCAGATAGACTCACTGGCATTTGGTATTGGGTTATACCGATCTCATCTTCTCGCTCCACAGCATCTAATGGACAACACCAGTCCACAAATCCATGCCATCCCTTCTCATCTTCGGCGATGACAATACCCTTTACTTCATCTCCGAAATCTTCTGGGAGCTGTTCGGTGATGAGTTTTGTCGCCTCTTCTTTACGGATGGATGATTTGGGAGCCGGTTTGTGCCAGACATCCGGTGGCGTACCCTGCATCGCAAGGGTGATTGCCTCGCCTTCAAAATCCAGCTCTGTCGCGTAAAAGGCAGCCCACTCACCGCACATCTTATCCCCACTGATAAGGTGTCGTTTCACTGGAACTTTCACTGCAGGTCCTGTCAGTGGCAACACCCACCATTCTTCGTCAATCTTCATACCGTTGGTTGCCAATTCTTCTTTGGTCATGTCTCGACCAACCTCATTCGTCAGTTCATAATCGGCAGACGCTCTGAAGATGACATTGCTCCCTTGCTCAACCATGTGCATATGTTTCGGTGGAGTAAACTCCGCTAGTAAACAATCTGTATAAACCCCATCCTGCAAACATTGAACCTCTTCATTGTGGGTATCAATCTGTTCGAACAATGTTTTCTTAGTATGTAGGTCCCAATGAATATCACTGTATCCATGCTCGGCTACACAAGAACCATCATCGTACTTCACATAGGCATCTGGTTGT
>CALDQI010000392.1:0-1678 GCA_937911635.1 uncultured Pseudomonadota bacterium
GTCCAAATCAATGGAGGTTCGGGTGATATCCATTGTGAACGTAGCAATCAGGTTTCTGGTGATGGGTGGGCTGCTGATGGTGAATTTGTGTGCGGATATAATTTCTCAAGCACCACAGCTTTTAATCAGTCTTGTGCTGGATGTGGTCCGATGGTGTGGTTAAATTATGATTATCGGTCTTATAGAAATCCATACTCCGGTTGCAATGGTGCAGCTGCTACCTACGTACCTAGTGGAAGTGGTGGTTGTGGGTATCATCCTTCGAGAGACGGGTATCTTTGGATACGATAGAGTGATGGTTTGTTTTTTAGTTGGTTTCGTCGTCTCCTCGTGTGTGATGTCTTATATTGTCTAAACTAAATGTGGAGGAACGATGCTTTTGAATGAAACTTTGACAAACCTATACACACTTTTGCTTACGGAAGATGAGCGTAATGAAGTGTATTTTGAGCTTCAAGTAGAACAGGGAAGTATAGATATATTGGTGTCACTTCCTTACATGAAGGTCATTGACTGTTTGTGGGGTGAGGTCTTGGACCGATGGCATACAGCTTTGGTCGAAGAAGTCAACAACGATCCTTGGAATGTGGAAAAACATGGGTACTTTACCCAAAATAGAGACAGTGGAGATTGTCGAGGGGTGGTGAATCGACGCCTTGACAAAACAGTGGCATATTTACGGGCTTTGGAACTGCAAGAAGAAAATTCTATGACATCCAAGATATTGACGCTATTGTCATCTTCATCGGTGGAAATGCAAATACAAGCGATTGAACTGTTCAATGGATTGTCTGCCGAAGATAAATTGACATTGACGAGTCGATTGATCTTACATCGAGGACCAAACCCATCTATTATTGATGAAGAGTGGGTGTGCGATCTGGGGGAGACAGAAACGAGATCTGAATGCGCCCAGTTTTATTGGCCGACGCAATTTCGTTTTTGTGATTGGATGGATGATTGTATTGATTGGATGCTGGCGATGGGCAATGAACCACGTTGGTTCGGGGCGGAGAAGCTGCACGTCCAAAATCTAATGGTAACCGATGGATTTACTGCAGAGATGCAAATGCAGCTGCTGGCTCATCTTTTACATCACCCAAATCTGACAGAGTTGCGATTGATGCGCAGTGAGCAGAACTCGACATCATTGTTGCTAGACCTTGAAAAGTTTGGTGCCAAAGGAGCCTCCTTTTCTGAAACAGTTCAACGATTGGGAACGCTGACAAATCTGGAAACCAGTTCTAGGTATCACCCATTACTCAAAGGGTTTGCCTTAGAGAGTCTCACGTTGACAGGTCCAGATTCTAGAGACAGTTTGCATCTACTGAAGGCTTACAATCGATATACAACGCGTTGGGCATCACCGTATTGGAGTGATTCACTCTACCTTTACGTGAACGAGACATCGTTTGAAAAACTGCAATCGCTTACGTTGGCAAGTGCTTCTCAAATCGAACAGATATCTATACAAAACAGTCGATTGAAAGACATTGCAATCACAGATTGTAAAGGGCTAACGCGAGTCACCATAAGAGATACACTGAATCGTGTCACAATTAGTGGTTGTCCAGAATTGTGGAAGGTGAATGTTGTCAAACCATCGTTTTTCGACCTTGAACAAGAGTTGTATAATGGACTGGGGTGTAAAGTGGATGGAACGGCTTCGGACTGGGAG
>CALDQI010000393.1:0-3120 GCA_937911635.1 uncultured Pseudomonadota bacterium
CAAAACAATCTCGAACTCGTTTTCTGTAAAGTTTTGTTAAATCGTCTATTTATCGTTTGAACGTTGCAACTAAATATTCATTGCTCTTAAATCTTTCATTATCGCGGCAATAGGCATCTCCTACTTCAAAGGTTACAGATCCATGAATTGTCAAATACCATTTGATAAGGGTGAAACTTACAGGGTTCTGCGATAAATCAAATCTATGTCAATTTTTATGACGCTATATTTTTCTTGTATAAATCGAGTACCCGATTTGGATTTGGTTCAACATCAGTTTACTGAGATGCATCCTCGCGTGTATCAAATTTACAAGACTCAGTTAGAGGAGCCACAGCTGCATAGGCTGTTGTCCACTGTTTTTGTGGGGAATACATTAACCAAAGAATACATAGAACATTTCAGTACTCTTCATCATATGACCCTAGAGTCAACGTCGATATCGGTTCAAAAGGTTGACTATAATTCAATCGATATTCTGGAGTTTGACTTTGGTGAAGTGAAACTGGATGTAGACTGGTCCGTCGGAGGTGTGGTCACTCATCAAGGTCACAAACATACGCGGGTCAATCGTTATCACGCTGTCTATACACTCGTAGATGTTGGAGTGGGAGAGTGGAGAATTTCAGACGTTAAAATGCGCAATGCGGAGCGGATTCGTCGAGCAACTGATGAAGACATCTTAAATGGTTCGAACGCTGGTGGGGGGTATCTAGATCCAATGGATCTTCTAGAGGCTGGAATGTTTGATCTCCCATCTGAAAAAGATTCATCCACCGATCGTCCACCGGAAAACCAATGACCTCTTTCACTCAAACAGAATTGATTGTACAGTTGGATAGCGTTGAATTTGCCTATCCAAAGCGTAAAGATACACCATCTTCTTCAATCTCAGTACCCGATTTAACGGTTCAAGTTGGGGAACATTGGATGATTGTAGGACCCTCGGGATCTGGAAAATCTACAATTCTCAATCTGATTTCTGGAGAGTTGGTTCCGCAGTCCGGTTTGGTACAGGTACTTGGCCGTTCTGTGCACGAGTTAACCCTAGCCGAGCGTCAATCATTTAGGATTGCAAACATAGGGTATGTCTTTCAGGATTTTCCATTGGTTCCCTATCTGAACGTTGTACAAAATATTGTGTTCCCGTACAGGGTCAATCCAGAACTTATTCTGTCGACCGATGCTTTTGACCGCGCCGACTCTTTACTCCGGCGACTGGGATTGTCCGATAAGGCTAGCCGGATGCCATCTGAACTGTCACAGGGTGAACGTCAACGTGTTGCCATCGCACGGGCTTTGATTGCCAAACCGAGGCTTATTCTAGCGGATGAACCGACAGCTGGATTGGATTTGGAGCGCTCTCATGATGTGCTTGATTTACTCGAAGGGATTGCCACAGAAGAAGGTGCAGGACTGATAGTGGTCTCCCACGAACCTCAAATTGTTGAGCGGTTCAATCATGTTCTCTCATTGGGGGACAAATGAGACAAGCGTTCTTTCTAGCCTTTCAGTATCTCCGTTCTAGTCGGCTTCGATTCGCAGTGCTTCTATTGTGTACTTCTATAGCACTCTCTTTACCCATCAATACACTGATTGCCTTTGACCTTCTATCGAGTAAGTTGACGGAGCGTGGGGAGAATACGCCCATCCTGATCGGCAAGAAAGGCAACGAGTTTGCCCTTACAATGAATGCTCTCTATTTTCGTGGCACTGTCAAAGAGACGCTATCGATGTCGGTCTTTCATAGTGTATCGCAACAGTATGAGTCCAACGTATTGCCACTCTACATTTCGCATTCAGCCTCTCAAACTCCAATTGTTGGTACGAACATTGATTATTTTGACGCCAGAGATTTGAAACTGCATACGGGACGTTTCTTCGTAGGACTAGGCGAAGTGGTTATGGGCGCAACGGCGGCAGCAGAATTTAATATTCAAGTTGGAGATAGCATTCGTTCAGATCTTCAAAATTTATACAACTTAGCGGGGTCCTACCCCATGACGCTAACCGTTGTCGGGATTTTAGAATCATCTGGAACAGCGGATGATTCGATTGTTGTTGCCGATCTAAGGACAGTATGGGCATTGGATGGACTGTTGCATGGTCATGAGGAAGTGACAGTGAACAATGCTCTGAATCCTGATGACTCAGAAGAAAACTTGGAGGCGACAGCTGCCATATTTATGTTTTCTGAGTTGAGTGAAAAGAATCGTGACAGTTATCATCTTCACGGTGATATTGGCGATATGCCACTGGGGTCACTTGCTGTTTTTCCAACGGATCAGGAGGACCATGATATCTTGCTGGGCCACTTCGCTTTGTCAGAGTCTATGCAAGCGGTCAGACCAATCGAAGTTGTCGACAACATTCTGTCCATTGTCTTGAAATTGCAACAAGGGATGAATATTTACTACGGCATGCTTTTGTTGAGTACCGTATCCTTTTATTTTTTGGTGGTTCATTTGTCTTTGCAACTTCGACAAGGTGAGTTAACTTTGATTCGAAGAATTGGTGGATCAAATAAAACAATCCGCAATTTAGTTGTTGCTGAGATTACCTTGGTTTCGTTGTTGTCTATGGTATTTACTGGATTGGTTTCACTTGGCTTTTTATGGTTGCTTCACTTTGTCCTGAACACTATTTGATTAAACGAGTTGTCAGTACGATTTTGAAAGGGAGATTTGAATGGATGTATTTACTATTGAGAATATTTTAAACCTTGGTGTACTCATTTTCTTACAAGCTGTCTTGGGGTTTGACAACTTACTGTATATTTCCTTGGAATCCAAAAGAGCCCCTGAGGCCGAACGAGCATCCGTACGTAAAAAGGGGATCCTGATTGCCATTGGGCTTCGTATCGTCTTGTTGTTTACGATCATTAAGTTGTTGAGTGTGTTGGATAAACCCTTCTTTTCCATCCATACCTCATGGTTGTACGGTGATTTTACCTTCTCCACATTTGTGTTTTTGTTGGGGGGTGGTTTCATTATGTACACCGCTGTTAAAGAGATTTCACACATGTTATCGGTGCACGATTTGGGTGAGGGTGTTCAAGAGTTGACGTCTGCCAATTCGAATACAGTGATATTCAAAATCGTCATCATGAATCTTGAACAC
>CALDQI010000394.1:0-5741 GCA_937911635.1 uncultured Pseudomonadota bacterium
TCCAGATGGAGACAACGGTGAGTCCGTTAACCCGTACATTGATTTTTATGTTTGGGATGGTAGTCATGCATTTGTTGGTACAACAGTTGATGTAAGTACTCGTGGCGGTACAGATCACACTGCAAACTTTTCAGAAGAGAGTGGTCGTTCAGAGATTGTCGTATCCGACCTCAATGATGCACCAGTGTTATCGGTTGGGAACTTTGTGTACGATGAAGGCGAGCTGATTGTCCAGCTGAACTCGACCGATGCGATCGGGAGCAATGCAGATATATCGGTGACGGAAGTGGACATTGGGGATTCTTTGACTCTTACTCTGGACATTACGGCAACCAACTGGCCATCCGATACCGCGGCACCTGATGGTACGGATACGAGAACCTTTGTTGAAAACAATCAGGCTGTGGTACTCAACTATGATGATACGTACGGTGGCACCTTATCCACAGATTCAACGAGTTGGGATGATTCCGCAAATTCTCTCACGCTCACCGGGTCGGTGACCAGTGTCAATGCAGAGCTGCAAACGTTAAAGTTTACGCCAACAGCAGGTCTGACACCAACCGATATCGCTTCGAGTGGTGTGGCAGACTTCGACTTGGATACCGTCATCAATATTGCCGTCACAGATACCAGTGCCGCAACAGACTCTGGTACCCCGACTTTGACAGCACAGACGGTGGGTGCAGATCGTCCGATTTCCATAGTCTACTGGGAAGCCTACGACAATCAGGCTGCTGCCATCAGTGCGGATCAAGCCCAGTTGGTGACGGAACTTACCCCGGATAGTCCGAGCGATGGTGTTTTCATTCGTGTAGATGCAGGAATGTCTTGGGATCCTGACAACGGAGATGATGTAGCAACCTATACGTTTACACCGAGCGATTCTATTTTCGTTGATTGTGATGGTGATGGGTCTGCCGAGTCTCTAAGCAATACTGTTGGTTGTGTGTTTACAGATGGCACAAGCTATATCGTTCATCAGGCGCGAACCGCTGATATTACTTGGACTGTTTCAGTGACGGACAGCACTGGTCAGAGCAATAATGTTGCAGATCTCCACGATTCGGTAGTCGTGTCCATTGCCAATCAGGCGCCTGAAGTTACCCTCTATTTGTCTTCTGATGTTGAGGTGTGTACTCAGGCTCACGCAAATGGTACAAACAACCCAGCATACGCGGATGAAGACTTGGATTGTTTCTGCGATGAGGCGGATTGTGATACACAAGGAGTGAATGGTGCAGCCGGGAATTCAGGTAATCTGACATGTGTTGATAGTGCTGGTATTGCGTGTGATCCAACGTTGACGAACATCTCTCAGTGCGTTTCTTTGAGTGCCGTATACGTCGATGAAATGAGTGGTACTGACAGTGCTTGTTATTGCGAAGAAATGGATTGTGATGGTCTCGATGGCAATGGAGAAGCCAATTGCTATGACGCAAGTGGTCAAACGTGTACCCCAGTAACCACCAATATCAATGCTTGTACCCCAATCATGTCGCCAGATGATTTCGATTTCCCATGGGAAGTTGAATTCGGATTGACAGCCTGTGCGTACGATGCGAATGGGGATGTGCTCAGTTACAACTGGAGCATGTCTACTTTACCGTCCAATCAAGGGACAGCAAACTTTACAAATGTGGATAATGTAGCCACAATCTCGGTTGATCATCCAGGCACATACAACAATGAGACGACCTTTGATATTTCTATAGAAGTGTCCGATTTAGAAGACACGGTGACCCGTACAGCAGACTTTAATTTCTGTGCAGGGTGGTTCCCCGACCTAGATGAGGATGGTTATGGTGCTACAACCGGATATCAAGCCAGCTGTTCCTCAACAATCTCCTCAACGTTTGCAGATCCATTGCCGACAAACTCAAATGTTTCAGTGGTTCAAGGCAGTGACTACAGTGGATTGGACTGTTTGGATGAGGGTACACTTGTTGACGACTCAACACTGTATGGAAGTTTGGCCTCTGTGAATCAGTTGTCGGCGGCTCAAATTCAAGACCGTGTGTTCTGGTATGTGGATTATGACAACGATGGATATGGGGCAATCGTTGGTGGTCGCGGTGACAATGGTGCTGGTCAGTTTGAATTGACGGACGGGACTGGAGCTGTCACAGACTCAATAGATATTCTCTATGTCGATGCCACAGAAGATTGTGTACTGACGAATCCCAGTGTGACACTCAGTACAAACGAGGTCAAAAATTATCTACTCAACACAGATGATTGCAACGATATTCTAGACTTTTCAGATGGTGTCTATACTGAGAGTCCTTCCTCTGGTGGATTGGGTGCGTCCAATCAGAATCCTGAAACCACCTGGTATGCCGATATCGATGGGGATGGATACGCGATTGCAGGAAGTACAGACACCAGTGCCAACTTCGTCTACCCAGATGAAGATTATGATTGTTTGTGTACGGCCACTCAGGGCGGAGCGTGTTCTACAGTTGTAAATAACTACCAGCTGGCGTCGAATACTACCAGTACAACCTGTGTAAAAACAAACTCGTTGTATTCCTTTAAGGTTGAATATCAACAGTGTGAATCTCCTACGGAGGCTAGCGGTACACAAAATATTGCTGATCTTCCCAATTCTTGGGTTGTGAACAACACCACCGGATTTGGCGATTGCGATGAAACCAATGCCAGTATCAATGAGGGTGCGCAAGAGGCTTGTGACGATTTCGATGTCGATGAAGACTGTGACGGTCAGGCAGACGATGATGATACGAACGGAAGTGTAAGCGGTGCATTGACCTTCTTCGTAGACGGGGATTCCGATGGATTTCCGACGAGTGTTGGCAAAGAGTTTAGTTGTGATGGAAGCTCGTCAACAGGAGCGTCATCGTTGGTTTACTATTATCGCTTACCCGACACCAATACGACATTTTCGGATTCATCCGTATCCGGTACCTGTATCTGTCCGACAGATCAGTGTAATGAGGCGTGTCGTCTGTCGACGGATTCATCCGAATCTTGTTTTCCGACCAATGAGCAATCTTTCACACACGAGACTTCGTATTGTGCAGGGACGACTTCCGGTAGCAACTTTAACTTCACGACAACAGCCTTTGATTTTACGGCGACATCGTTCTCTGACTTTGCCTTGTATGTTGAAGACTGCGATGACACGTCAAATGATGTGTATCCACGTGCAGAAGAGGCTTGTGATGGTGTCTTGAATGACTGTGTCAATCAGGCTGGTGGCGTTCCAAGTGAGGAGATTGATTACGACAATGATCAATATGTTGAGTGTGAGTTTGATGGTTCCAACTGGAATGGGTCCACCGCTCCACTAGTAGGCGCGGACTGTTCGCCTAGAGATACCAATGTTCGTCCAAATGGCACGACCATTTGTGATGGCCAGTACAACAACTGTGCCTCCTGGCGAGACACGTATGTAGATGTGTCTCGTGAATGTTTCTGTTATGACGTCGATGCTACAGATCCATCCTTGTGTGATACAACGACCTGTGTGGATGATGCGGGGGCTACCTGCACTCCTGACCTTGATTCTCAAGGGTTGCAGACTTGTACATTGTGGTCGGGGGTAACAGAGCGTTTTGTGGATGACGATGGCGATTGCTATTGTGCTGCGGCAACCAGTGCTGGATTGTGTGACAGCGATATTTGCCACGACGCAGAAGGTACAGAGTGCACTCCGTCCAACGACTCCAGCGGGTTGCAAACCTGTACGCAAATCGAGTTTGACAACAAGATGTCTCCAGGTGCACCCGCCAATCAAATTGACGATGATGGAGATTGTTTCGTAGAGTGCTTCGATGGGTCAACATCGTGGGTAGGGGGAACGGCTTTACTTGGAAGTTCTTGCACAACCATCAATGAGGGCCAAGATTGCAACGATACATCTTCGTTTGTATTTCCGGGTGCGATTGAGGTTTGCGACGGTCAGTTTAACAACTGTGATTCACCATCCTTCGTTGCTACAGGAGCCCCAGTCAATGAAACGGATGATGACGGCGATGGATTTGTTGAGTGTGAAGACGGTGAGTATATGGACTTGACTGGTTGCCGATGTGAGTCCGCAACGGATGATGGTACAGGCAATCTGACGTACAACGATTGTATTGACTCACGGGGTCAGGTTTGTACTCCAGATTCGACCATTGCCGCTGTTACATGGGTTATCGGTACAACAGGATATGGAGATTGTGCAGACTTAGACGATACTCGATATCCTGGCGCGCCAGAAATCTGTGATGGATTGTTCAACGATTGCACAAACCCATTACTGGACAATTTTGTAGGTGCATCGGGTGAGGATTGCTACTGTAGCAATGCGAACGGTACTGGATGTGTCGATTCAGCCGACGTGTCTTGTACAGTGGACATCGCCGCGGTAGACTTGGTACAACTTTCAAGTGCTGTGTTGATTGGTACCACACCATTTATTTATCAAGAGGTGGAGTGTTATTGTGCGACGTCGGACTGTCAAATCGATGTGGATGGAGATGGTCTCACCGACTGTTTAGACGAGAATAGCGATCCCTGTTCTCCTACGGATGCGGACAATGATGGGCTGGCAGACACCTGCATCACCGATCCGATTGATCTCGCCACGGGTGAGACGCTCAATCAGACGTTGTACAGTCTGACCAATGCTCCGGGACGAGAAACCGACAACGATGGCGACAATTACGTAGAGTGTAATTACACGACGAGTGTGTGGGTTGGTGATCCATATGTGGTCGGTGGAGATGACTGTAACGACTTTCCAACCGACAATGGCGATAGGGTATACCCAACGGCACCAGAGTACTGTGATGGGGTGTACAACGATTGTGAGGATGCGACCTATTCATCGACCACGTCCCCAACTCTAGAATCAGATGTGGATGGAGATGGATATGTCGAGTGCTCTTTAACTGCTGGGTTTGATTGGATCGGAGACAATGTCCCAGATGGATATGCAGATTGTGTCGACACCAACCAGCTGATTTATCCAGCTGCTGTGGAAGCGTGCGACGGTGTGTTCAACAACTGTTCTGATTCAGAGTACACCAGCAGTGGGGCTCCTGACAGCGAGTCTGATATTGATGCGGATGGCTATGTAGAGTGTGCGGATGTGTATTATGCGGATGACAATGGATGTGTGTGCGAAGGTGTCACCGACTCTGCAGGCACTATTTCATACAGCAACTGTCTCTATCAGCAGACAGCGTGTACCCCCGATTCGAGTTCGATTGCAAAACTGACATGGCTTGGTAGCACAATCACGGGATACGAAGATTGTGATGATGACGTAGCCACAATCTATCCGAATGCATCTGAAATTTGTGATGGTAGATTCAATGATTGCGACCACCCTTTGAATCCTGAGAGTGATGTCGCAGGAGTGTATACTGGTGTCATTGGAGAGTGCTTTTGTCCAGTGGTTCTATCAGGTTCTACCGAGGTATGTGATGCTACGGCTTGTGAAGATGCAAGTGGAAACGTATGTACTCCGATGGATGAAGATGAAGATGGGTTCGTGGATGACTGCGTCATTTCTGATTCTACAACGAGTGCCTTTGCTACCGCTTCGACTGGTTCGGACTTACGGGGTGCAGATGTCGATTGCTACTGTCCAACCACCGATTGTCAGCTCGATGTAACTGGGGATGCCGTCAACGATTGTTACACACCAGATGGTAGAGTGTGTCAGGCATTGTCCGATAGCAGTGGGTTTGCACAAGAGCGTTTGTCCAACTTGTCTTCGACCACTG
>CALDQI010000395.1:0-8079 GCA_937911635.1 uncultured Pseudomonadota bacterium
GCAGAGGAAAAAAACGTACTATTAATGGATGAACTTCCAAGTGAGTTTCCAGATAGTGTCAGCGTAGAGTTGAGCCCCATTCCTGATGAGTCTCTGGCGCTGCTTCTCTATACCAGTGGCACAACAGGTCGACCAAAAGGAGCGATGATCTCCCATGCCAATTTAATGGCTTCAATGCAGGCATTGCACAAATCGTGGCAGTGGACTGCAGACGATAAGTTGTTGCACCTATTGCCACTCTTTCATGTACATGGACTTGTTGTCGCTCAGTTCGGTGCACTGTATGCCAATGCCTGTACCATGTGGATGCCCTCAAAATGGACTCCTGAAGACATTGTGTCGACTTGGAATCACCATCAAATATCGATTTGTATGATGGTTCCAACAATTGTACATCGTCTATTGTCTGTAGGAGAGGTACCTGACTTGCCTAGATTGCGTTTGGTAACATCGGGTTCTGCACCATTGCCTGTACATGCCCATCAACAATTTCAGGCTACCTTTGGTCAACACATCGTTGAGCGATACGGCATGACTGAAGTGGGCATCGTTCTATCAAATCCATATCCAACTGGGCAACGTGCTGGAACTGTTGGGTTTCCACTCGGAAAGATGAGATTTAAAATCGTAGATATGGATGGAAACGAGTGCGGTATCGGCGAGGTTGGTGAATTGCTTATTGCTGGACCTTCGGTCATTTCTGGATACTGGGAACAACCCGAGGCTACAGATCGTACCATCTTAGATGGATGGCTATATAGTGGAGATTTGGCATCGATCGATGCGGAAGGCTATTACAGTATTGTTGGTCGATCTAAGGATCTTATTATTTCTGGTGGATTCAATGTGTATCCAACTGAGATTGAGCGTGTGTTGTTGGAGTTAGACACGATAGAACAGGTGGCCGTAGTTGGTTTACCCAATGATGAATGGGGCGAAGTGGTCGTAGCCGTTGTGATCGGCACTGCTTCATGGGCTGAGGTGCAGCGACTTTGCAACGCTAAATTGGCACCTTACAAGCGTCCGCGCCACTTGATTCATGTCTCAGAGTTTCCCCGGAATGCAATGGGGAAAGTCCAGAAGTCGAAGATTAGAGTCTCTGTACAAGAGTCCTTAGGATAACCATACGTCATCGGAGGTCACATGATGTGGTTGTTATTGGGCTGTCAGCAAGAGACGATTCGTATTTTCGCGCTAGAAGAGCAGCTAGAAACGATAACATTCTTCGTTGAGGCTGTGGAAGATGAAAGACTCGAAGTTGTTCAAAGTTCCAACCCATCTCGTTCTGCACGAAGATACAACGGTTGGTCGGTGGCTTTAGAATTGAATGAGGAAAGCATTGCCGACGCATACAGGATCTCAGAATTAAGAGAGGATAAGTTCGAATGGTTGATTGAAGGCGATACACTTGGGATGCAATATGGACTAGCAGATATCTTAGAACACATGAACTATCGGTTCTATCATCCATATAAAAGTTACGTTCCAGATGATATAATAGAACCACAAATACTTGATATTCAAGAGGAATGGCAAAATCCAGAAATGAAGAGGCGCGGTTTGCACATGCACACATTGCATCCAATAGAAGGCTATTATGACTTTTGGGAGCCCAGTGAAGAGCATCTCTACAGAGCCAAACGAGTGATCGATTGGACGATCAAAAATCGAGGCAACTATATTGAGTGGGTCGGTTTAGACAACATTACAGACAATCCAATAGCTCATGAAGCTTGGAAAGTACATACCCAGGCTATTTTGGCAGATGTGCATCAACGAGGTGCTACTGCAGGTTTGGGAGTTCAGTTGTTTGGATCCGGAAATCTACAGAATGCATTTGATTTGGTGGATGATGTGAACGGCAATCGAGAAGCTCAAATATCAAGTCGATTGATGCTGGTTCTCGATGAATTAGACTTTGATGTTTTGGAGATGTCGTTTGGAGAGTTTTTTGATGAGGAGCCCCAAGAGTTCATTGATTCAGTCAATCAAGCCTATGATGTTGTTCAATCGGTAAAGCCCGGTATTGAAATGACATCACGTCTGCATGTTGGTGATGATTTACAGGTCACCTACAATGACGAGGAGATGATTTATTACTTTCTAGCTGCCTATGCGAATCCAGAGATTACACCTTGGGTACATACGGTGATGTACTACAATCTCTTTGAACCAAGCAATGGAGCCTATCATCACGATGATTTCAGTGAGCATAGAGCGTTTCTATTTGACCGCTTAGAGAATGGATTGCCCGTGGCCTATTTTCCAGAGTCGGCATATTGGGTGGCTTTTGACAATTCTGTTCCCACCTATTTGCCGATGTACATTCGATCTAGATGGTTGGATATCTTTGAAATTAAGAGACAATCGACAGAAAATGGACATGCCATGCTGACAGATCACACCTTGTTTTCCAGTGGGTGGGAGCTGGGGTATTGGCAAAATGATGTGGCCACATTACGAATGAATTGGTCTGTACCTGAGTCATATATATCTGTTTTTAAAGATTTATTTGGAAACTATGATAATGGTGGGAGGCTTTCGGAAGCCTTGTTTGAGTTTTCAGAGCGGCAAAAGAAGGCAATGATTGATGACAATTTGGATGCCTACACGTGTGGAATCGATAACATCATGGAACTTGGATATTCTCAAGACATCATTGCACAACCGACCCGTCTGAGTTTTAGAGACATGCTTGAGGTTGATCCTGAGGAGATTTCCGTGGTGCGAGATGCGTTAACCTCATATATTTCGGACATTAACAGCATCTATTTTCCCGATCCGAACGACGCGTGGCAAGAAGAGATTCTGAACGGCGTACAAATGGATATCCACCGAGCGCAGTTTATGGAGTATCTACTTACCGCGATGCTCAATCACCGTCAGAGCAATGCATCTGGAGTTTCAGAGAATCTTTCGAAGGCCGCAGATGAATTACAACAGGGACAATCATTGATGGATACAATGCGAGCCATGACATGGGATCCAAATGGGGAACGACTCTTTACAGAGGGCGCAAACAGTACCATTTATCAATTTGGCTATCTTCATCGTGCCAGTGATCTGTGTTATTGGCAGAGAGAGTATATTCAAGCGACAAATGCGATTGTTGGATTCAATAATGCTCCGCCAGGTTGTGGTCTATAAAATCTACTTAAGGGTGTAGATCCAGTTTGCGCAGTACAACATCTGGTAGCTTGACCAAATTTCTATGTCGGTCTACGCACACTAAATCTATTAATCCTTCGACAAGAACCGCATTGTCTACGTTCAGTTTGGCGGTTTGTTTAAATATCAATCGAAAGGCACTTTCCTGTTCAACGGTGGTTTCAATACGCACGTGGTCGCCGAACTGAGCGCCTTTTTTATAGGTGAGATCTGCTTTGTATACCACAAATCCAATGCCGTGCTCTTCAAAGAGGGTCACCAGTGCCGAAATACCCAATAGGTGCTCTCGTGCTCGTTCGAAATACTTGAGGTAGTTGGCGTGGTAAACAACACCAGAGTGGTCGGTGTCTTCGTAATAAACTTGGACATGAAATGTATTTTGGATGGTCATGATCTATCAAATGAGGTCTGAATAATTTGTTCGCAGTAGTCTAAATGTAAAAGACGTTGTATCTAGAAAATTGCATTAAATCCATCCGAGTTTTGAAGCGGGCATCGTTCGATCAGTATTCTCCAATCCCCACACATCAATATCACTACAACCGAGGCATGAATGGCTACAGAGTCAACCACAAACAATCCGGTGAACACATCCAATTTGTCTACCAAAATCATAATTAAAACAGTGAACCCAATATTTACGGATATAACGGAACTATTCTCCGATGGATTTACAGTCGAATCTCAAGTTGATAAGTCGATTCAAACTACAGAATTGGTGTACGGTGTCGGTGTAGACATGAAAATGCTACAAAATATCTTGAAAAAATTGAATTATCTGCCCATTTCACAAGTTCGTTCGACCGTGATAGATCCAAATGTTGTCGAATTGCGATTGGGGCGATTTGAGCACGAACGTCACACTTTCAGTATTAAGACGAATACACCTCAGTTTTTACAACGAATACAACAGGATTTTGGAACGGTACTTCTCGACGCGAATATATCGATTCAGCCGAAGCCAAACAACAGTATTCAATATGGTGGAGCAGATGAAACATTTGTTCGTTTATTGGCATTGAAGTTAAAGAAACTGACGGGTGATGAGGTGACGCTCAATAAGGCTTGGGGAGATGATGATGGAGACATCTGGCTTCATGTGGTCGATCCAGAAACGAAAGGAAAACCAATAAGGGCGTGGCTTCCAATAGCGCTAAGCTGCGATGATCCTGCCTTTGCTCAAGATGTTTTGGATTGTTTGAAATCAGCAGGTTTTGAGAAGATTCGTTTGGCTGAAGAGGATGAAAAGCAGGCCCCGCATCCAGGTTTCTTCTTCGAACCAGCTGGTTTTTTGAGCGAGTCTAGACACTCTCGACGCAATCGAACCACTCAACCAAAAGGAAAAGGTCGAAGGCCACAAAGAAATGTATCTATTCCAACAGTGGTTCGCGATGTTGAGACAGTGGTCTCTGGTTTATTAAAACGGGCCAATATCAGCTCCAATGAGTTTCCATTGGAGCTTGGGACGGAAGTGAATAATGCACCGGCCATTTTGCATCTTCCGATAGTTAAGTGTCGTTCTGGTGCAATCATGCCATATGGTGGAAATTTTCCCGGTGCTTTTCCCATTACAATTAGAACAGATGATTTATTGCTTGCTGAAGGATTGTCTGCACAGCTTCGTGAAAAAGGCTTTTTGGTCAAAACAGCGTATGTAGATTCCAGCGAACTACTCAATCCGTGCATGGACTGGGGAGAATTCTCCAGCCATACATTGGCTTCAGATCTGAAGAAAACCATAGGCGATTATTTAGTATCCCAATCATTACCAGGTCTGTTACCGCCCATCATTCGAAAAGCCGATAGTAAAGAGATCAATATCGATCTGCCAAGCGCCAAAAACTTTCCATTGTCCCAAAGACGCTATAGTGAAGTTTCGAGGGCTTTTACAGTCTCTGTAAACGTCGAGCGTACAAATCCACATTTTGCGCAGATCGAACAGAAGCTAATGGCTCTTGGAGTTCGTAGAGTGAAGACTCGACGTGGTCGTGGACCTGGTGAGAACATCATTCACTTTGGTGGTGCTCCATCTGCTTTGATGGCGGAAATTATAGGGGTGGTTCAGCCATACTTGGATTCAGACTTTGAGATGACTCAGTATTGGGGAGATGAGGATCGCGATATCTACATTTTCTTACCCGAGATCAAAGAAGAACCATTGGACAGAGAACCCACCTTTGATATCCAAAAATGGTTGGGTTCGACCCGTGTTCAAGTGAATAGACCATTTATCTCTACGAACTCGGATGTGGTCGTAGGCAATATCACAATGGTCCGTTCAAAGCGATTTGATCATCCTAGAACACCCAATTTGCAAGACTTTACACATTATTGTATTGATTCGAAGACTGCGAGTTTGTTGGAGAGAGTCTCAGAAGCGGTAATGGGAGATGAATGTTTGCTTTTGGAAGGGTCTACCGCCACATCTAAGACATCCTCGATCTTGTATTTGGCTGCATTGGTTGGCCAACCGGTGATGCGTTTAAACCTCAGTGGTGCGACAGATGTTTCAGAATTTGTCGGTCGTTTTGTTCCCGATGAAACCCGTGAAGGAAACGGATGGAAATGGGAGGACGGTCCAGTTGTCAAGGCGATGCTTGAAGGGTATTGGCTCATCTTGGACGAGCTGAATTTGGCTGAGGCTTCTGTTCTAGAACGTCTCAATTCTATTTTAGAGCGCAATCCATCGTTATTGTTGTCTGAGTACAACGATCGATTAATTGGTGGAGAGGAGTTTCCTGTACACACTGCATTCCGAGTGTTTGGGACACAGAATCCGGAGCACTATGCAGGTCGAAATGCCCTGTCTCCAGCATACCGAGATCGTTTTCATGAGACTCATGTCAGCAATCCCAATTTAGATGCTACGGCAATGGAAGAGATGTTGAATTGGTTGGTCTTTGGTCAGACACCGAATATTCTAGTGAATGGGATGGAGTACGCTGGATTTGGTACATATGAGCCAACAGTTATTGCTGAGATTCCATCGATGGGCCGTTTCTTGAAATCTGTATCGATATTTCATGCCTCTCTTTGTGCAGCCTCGAGTGCTGAAAAGGGTGGAGTTCCCAAGATAGGTGCAGATCGAATGGGGGGGTATTCATTTACTCGTAGAGGTCTATTGAGATTGACCGAGTTTTTACACCGACATTTGAGTCCACAGCTGTCCAAGGTAGAAATCGATCGAGTGTATCGATTGGCACTTGTTCGAACGTATTTGGATAGAGTGGATGTCAGGGAGCATGCACAGGTAATCAACTTGCTGAATGCCGCTGGTATTGGTCCTGAAACATGGGTGCTGTAGAATGCTGTTTGACGATGTACAAGAAAAAATTCAAAAGGACATTGTTGAGTCGTGGCAGGTTCTTAGATTGGATCAGTTGACCTCACTGGTTGCTGGATTGTCTGGGAGAGACGATATTAAGCTACAGTTTGGGAAGCGTTGGGCTTGGTCTGCCAAATACAAGACCGTCTTGCTGCCCAAACACGATTTGGTGGATCTCAATCGATGCCGAGCGATCGCCTCTCATGAGGTGGGACACGTCTTGTTTACGAGGCACATGAATCAGCTAAATATTCCTACAGAGTTTCAAGACATTCCGGCAGTATTTCTTCATACGATGCACAATGTTTATGAAGATCCCAGAATTGAAGTGGCGGTCGGCAGATTGTATCCCGGAGCTGAGTTTTGGCTGAGACGGCTGCATATAGAAGAGGAGATGGATGCTGACTCCTTAGCCACGGCTAAAATCCCTCTAGCAATGCAGTATTTCTTTGCCCACATTAGAGAGTATCATCGTGACTGGAATCCATTATCGCCGGAAGAAGTAGACCCTCTGATTACAAAGATGCTGATGGACACACAGGTCGATCGCAAAGCCATGGCTGTGTTGCTCCCAGAATCGATTGATGAAACCGGTCCAGATCTAGATAGGGCGTGTGCTCTTGAAGTGGACGCCCGTTTTCCAGAAGGTCACTCCAGTAGTACACTGTTGGATTCTGTAGAGCAGCGTAAACTTCTTGCGCAGGCTAGAATGATGAATCTGATGGAAGGAAGGACGCGTGAGTGTGCTTTTGAACTCTATATTCTAGATGAAAAACGCATTGAAGAAGTTCTTAGAGAGGATCAAATAGAACCAGAAAATCTATCTGGCGTATTTAACGAAGCGTTCGGAAAACCACTCAATTTAAATGCTCTTAGAGATGTTGTACCCAGTTCGACGGCCAAACAGATTCTTAAAGAATGGTATGAACGACAAAGAGCACAGTGTGGGGTTTCTACAGAGGTAGATTTTCGAAATGCGCGATTGATCGATGGGGAAGACGATATAAAACTTCGTCATAGACGAAGACGGCGGGGGGGAGACGCTTCCAATCAAACCCAATCTCTGATTCGTACGTACGATGAAATGCGTCAAAAGGTGGCCAATCAAATTCAAAAGATGACTCAAGAGCTTCAAAATGTTCTTAGACCGACTAGAGCGTCGAAGTGGAAGGATGGATACACAACTGGTTCCAAAGTCAATTTAAAGCGAATGATTCAGCGTGAAGCTCGAAATCAAGGAGACTTAGATTTTTGGCAGCGAAAGACCCAAATTTCAAAACGCAGTGTGTCTGCAACATTGCTGATTGACTTGTCCGGATCGATGCATGGGTTTAAGTCAGAGTCTGCTCTACAAGGGGCGATTTTGTTTTGGGAGTCGTTACATGCACTTGGCATTGCTGCATCGATCTCTGGGTTCAAGACTGAGAGGATACCAATTCTTCGTTTTGGAGACCCAATTGTTCAAGAAAATTTATTTTATTGCTTTGGGTATAAATATTAAAAGGTTCATTAATTTGATTAAAGAAAATACGAGGATGAGGATTAAAACTCATTATTGAAGATAATAAATTATTTTTTGATGCAAT